>CAZWVO010000054.1:0-8663 GCA_964637535.1 uncultured Flavobacteriaceae bacterium | reverse complement strand
CCAAAAAAAATATTCTTTTCTTTTTCAACAAACACCAATTCTAAAAGAAAATTCCTTGCCCCAGGTTTTTTATTGGTTTCCTTTAAAAAAATTACCAAACTAATATTTTACAGGAAATTCTTTTATTCAACCAATATTTCCTTTTTAATAATAATCCGAACCTTACATATGATGTGTTTTACTTTAAGTGTTAATTTTCCCGTATCGTATTTGCCTTAGCCTCTTTTTTCTACTATCAGTGAGGTAAAACAAAAGAGGGAAGGGGGTAAGGTGCAAAATTATTCAAAAATTACATGCGCTTTATCTGCAAACCAATCTTTATAATAAGGTTGATGTACTTTCTCTATACTATTTCTTTTTACCTTAAGCGTAGGGGTAGCCAAACCATTTTCTATGGTCCAATCTTCTTTCATCACAACTACTTTTTCTATTTTTTCGTGTTTTTCCAATTTCGGATTCAATACTTCTACAGATTCCCATAAACTGCGCGCTAGGTCTTCTCGTTTTTTTACCTTACCCAATTCTGAAGCAGTAATTAGCGCAATGGGCTGCGGTATTCCAGTTCCTACAATACAAATTTGTTCTATATCGGTATTTGCTGATAGTTTTAACTCAATGGGAGAAGGAGATATGTACTTGCCCTTATCTGTCTTAAACTGATCTTTTGCCCTTCCAGTAAGGCTAAGATAACCTTCGTGGTCATACTCGCCTACATCTCCAGTTTTAAAGTAACCATCATCTGTAAACACACTAGCTGTAATGTCTGGTGATTTATAATAACCTTTCATGAGGCAATTATTTTTAATACACAATTCGCCTTCTGCAGTAAACTTGGTTTGTACACCGGGTAATGGCTTACCTACACTTCCTATTTTATTAGCATGATGAAGGTTCGTATGGGAAACAATACAATCTTCGGTCATACCGTACATCTGTAATACCTGAATTCCTAGCTTTTCGTACCAACGTATCAAGGTAGAAGAAACTGGAGCGGCACCAGCAACAACAATACGCGCCTCTGACAGTCCTAGTTTTTGTTTTAGTTTCTTTTTTACAATGCCCTTAAGTATTGGAACTTTGAGAAGTGTAGTCAATTTTTTTTGAGGGATACTTTCTAGGATTTTTTCTTGAAACTTAGTTAAAATACGCGGAACAGCCCCAAAAGAATGCGGTTGCGTACGCTCTAAATCTGCGGCAAAGGTGATTAAAGATTCTGCGAAGAAGATTCTAGCTCCCATAACCAAACCGCGCATTGCAAGCCCAGCTCGCTCAGCTATATGCGATAAGGGCAAGTACGAAAATAATTTAGGATGAGAAGGTAGTTCTACCAAGTCAGCAAGTATATGCGCACTATTTGTAAAATTACCTACGGTATGCATTACTCCTTTTGGTGTTCCTGTTGTTCCAGAGGTGTAAATAAGTGTAACTAAATCATTGGTTTGTTGGGCGTAGGGAACCGTTACGGGTGTTGTGTTTGCTACCAAGTCTTCCCATGAATCTCCGTCGTTTTCACCGTATAGACCAACACTGATTTTCTGAATATTGGGAACGCCCTTCTGTTGTGATTTATAGTCATCTAACTTTCCAATAATTAATGCTCTGGCGTCACTATGCGTTAAAATAAGATGAATAGTATCTGCATTTAACGTAGGATAAATGGGTACAGAAACATAGCCTGCCATCATAATAGCTATATCAGACATGATCCAATGCGCGCAATTTTTGGATAAGAGCCCTATATGACTTCTTTCGGGAAAACCATACTGCTGCAATGCAGCCGCTATTTTTCGTATTTCTTCCCCCGCTGTTTTATAGGTGTACGTAATTAGCTTGCCATGTACAGGCTGATTTAAAAAAGCAACGTCTGGGGTTTCTTTTTCCCAATGTAAAAAAGCTTCAAGGGGGGATGTAAAGGTCATACTCAGGATATAGTTGCGTTAAAAGTTACATTTTATTGTTCTAAATATACGGAATATACGCGGTTAAAATTAAGGTTATAGTACAGGAGTCAAATAAAGAAGGCCGCTGTATAGCGACCTTTTAGAATTAGGTTAATACGTTTTTTATGCTTCTTCCGGAGACAGCAACTTATAAACCAAACCAGCTAGTAGTGCCCCAACTATTGGTGCTACCCAAAAAAGCCAAAGTTGATCTATTGCCCATCCACCTGCAAACAAAGCCTGACTGGTACTTCTGGCAGGGTTTACAGAAGTGTTGGTAACAGGAATACTAATTAAGTGAATAAGTGTTAATCCTAAACCAATAGCTAAACCGGCCATTCCTTTTGGTGCTTTACTATGTGTGGCACCTAGAATAATGATAAGGAACATAAACGTCATTACTATTTCAGTAATTAAGGCGGCTTGCATAGAAAAGCCTCCAGGAGAGTGTTCTCCAAAGCCATTAGCGGCAAAACCACCAATGTCATAACCCGTTTTTCCTGTTGCAATAAGGTATAAAATACCAGCTCCAGCAAGTCCTCCTAATACCTGAGCTACAATATAAGGAACAAGGTCTTTGGCGCTAAAACGCCCACCCATCCATAAACCAATGGATACGGCTGGGTTCAAATGACATCCAGAGATGTGTCCAATGGCATAAGCCATGGTCACAACAGTTAAACCAAAGGCTATAGAAACACCAACGAATCCAATGCCTAATTCAGGAAATCCAGCAGCTAAAACCGCACTTCCACAACCTCCAAGCACCAACCAAAGGGTGCCAATAAATTCTGCAATAAGTTTTTTCATTTTTATAGTTTATTATAGGTTAGATATACGTAAGGTACTCATTTTTTACGTTTTACCTTATTTCGAATGGCGAAATACAAGAAAACTACAGTTCAGGTATAGATAATTACAATTGAGTAGTTCTTTTTTTTATTGTCGAGCGTATAACGGCAATTTTGGGCTATCATTAAAAAAACAAATGACATGAAAAAAGTAATCTTACTTCTTAGCTTTTGTATTAGTAGTTTAGCTTGGTCTCAAGATCAGTATACTACTGGGATGACTAAGGCTTTTGAGCTATGGAGCGCAAACGATCCAGTAGCTGCAGCAAACCTTTTTGAACGCATTGCCACGGCAGAAACAGATAATTGGTTGCCCTACTACTACGTAGCGCAAATTAATACCTTTGCCGCTTTTGCAGAGAAAGATAAAGACAAACTAACCCCGCTTCTAGAGAAGGCGCAACAGTATATTGATTTAGCCAAAGCAATAGCGCCAGAAAATGCAGAAATTATGGTGCAAGAAGCTATGATTCATATTGCTTGGATTGCCTTTGATGGGGCAACATATGGCATGACATTATCTGGAAAAGTGACGCAACTCTATGCAAAAGCGTTACAACTACAACCCAATAACCCTAGAGTGGTGTTATCTAAGGCAGATTGGGATATGGGGTCGGCAAAATACTTTGGAAAAGATACAACTCCCTACTGTAAGGATATAGAGCGCTCCTTGGAACTTTTTGCTACCTTTAAGCCAGCAGGGCCCTTCTATCCGAGTTGGGGTAAAGAGCGCGCAGAAGAAGTCCTTCTAAGCTGTAAACAATAATACTAACTAATACTATTTAATTCTTTTAAAATGAGATACTTCCTTCGAACAACTCTATTAGGACTTATAATAGGGGTAGTTATAGCCTTTATTATTATTGGATTAGAAGTATTGGCAGGAAGAGAAATTGTTTGGAACAAAGCCTTCCTTGTAGAGCTCTCTTTTTATCTATTGTATTCTGTGGTGCTATCCTTGGTGAACGGAACGTATTTTGATTATTTAAACGAAAAAGTAGTTTGGAAAAAATATACTAAATACCGTATTGTAATAGGTATGGCTGGAAGTATTGTACTTACAATGATAGCCATATTCGCACTTAGGTGTTTTGCGGAAATGGCGGTAGGAGGTGAGAGTTTTAAGGAGTTTGTAGAAGGAGAACGCCTTGTGTATTACCTATACTCACTTTTAATTACTATTGTAGTTTCTCTCTTTTTTCATGCTTTTTATTTTTATAAATCATGGCAAGAAAATAAGGTAAAAGAACACAAAATTATAGCCAGCACTGCGTCGGCACAATTTGATGCTTTAAAGAATCAACTAGACCCGCATTTTTTATTTAATAGCCTTAATGTACTTACTAGTCTTATTGAAGAAGATCCTAGACAAGCTCAAAAATTTACTACATCATTGTCTAAGGTATATCGGTATGTATTGGAACAAAAAAATAAGGATGTGGTCTCTGTTGATGAAGAATTGCAATTTGCAAGAACCTACGTTCAACTTTTAAAAATGAGATTCGAAGACAGTATTGTATTTGAACTCCCCGAAAAAGCACATAATCCAGAGGCCAAAATAGTACCACTTTCGCTTCAGCTGTTACTAGAAAATGCCGTAAAACACAATGTAGTTACTACGGCTAAACCCTTGCGTATTCAGGTGTATGAGGATAGTGGAGCGCTCGTGGTAAGCAATAATTTACAAGAGAAGCAGGTGGTAAAGAAGAGTAGTGGAGTTGGACTAAAAAATATACAACAACGCTATGCTATATTGACAAAAAGACAAGTAAATATTAACAAAACGGCAACGGATTTTGTAGTACAACTTCCTATGCTAACAAAACAAATTTCAACAATGGAAACACAGGAAACCTATATATCAGACAAGCGTTATCAACGTGCAAAAGAAAGGGTAGAGGCTATTAAAGGTTTTTACGGGAATTTAGTATCGTATTGCGTTGTTATTCCAATACTTATTTTTATCAATTACAGAACTACGGATTTTCCTTGGTCACTTTTTCCTGCCTTTGGATGGGGTTTTGGGCTTGTGGCCCACGGAATGGAAGCGCACGGATACAATCCATTATTTGGAAAGAATTGGGAAGAAAGGAAAATGAAGGAGTATATGGATGACGATAAATTTTAGATGGCAAATGCAACCTACAATTCAACCTTTAAAAGTAACAACTGAGTTAGTTATTATATAAAAACTCACCACTATTAAGGAGATTTGTATTAAACAATTAACCCTTTAAAAACGCAACCAATGGATATTAAAGACGAAAGTAAATACTTAAGAGCAAAGGAAAGAACTGAGGAGCTAAAGAAATTTTACACCAAAATAGTATCTTCAATAGGCGTTGTTATTATTGTAGCAGGTATAAACTATTATACCAACGAATGGGCGTATCCTTGGTTTTTATGGGTGGTATTTGGATTAACTATTAGTTTGGTTTTTGAAGCGATAAAATTATTCAGTCTAAACTCGCTTTTTGGAAAGGATTGGGAAGACCGAAAAATTAAAGAGTATATGCAAGACGAAGATCAAAGAGGAAGAAAAAAAAACAGGTGGGAGTAATACCATAGGGCAGTACTAACTATGGTTAAAGCCAAAAAAAACGATTATGATGGAAAATTATAAATTAGATAAAGAAAGACGAGCTAAAAAACGTATCGAAGAGTTAAAAGGTTTTTACATTCACTTTATGGTATATTGTATTATTAACCTTTTTATTAGTACGGTCCAAATAGTTGCCAGAATGAATGATGGCGAGACTTTTATGGAAGTATTCTGGAGTTTTAGCACATTTTCTGTTTGGATTTTTTGGGGTATTGGTTTGTTGTTTCATGCCATTCGCGTTTTTTCATTTAATCCTTTTTTTGGAAAAGATTGGGAAGAACGGCAGATTAGAAAGTTTATGGAGAAGGATAGTGAAGAAGCAAAAAAATATAGCAAATGAATCCGTACAATATACCTATGAAAAATAATCTGTACCCTTCAGAAAAGTTTCAAAAAGCGAAACGTAGACTAGATGGTATTATAGGGTTTTATCAACACTTAACCGTGTATGTACTATTAAGTATGTTGTTGCTTTTTTGCAGGAAGTATATAATACAGTTTGCTATTGCTAAGGGAGCAACGGATCAAGGTTTTTTAGATTGGTTAGAAATGCATACCTGGTTTATGCCGTTACTTTGGAGTTTGGTAATTGCAATACACGCTTTGTTAGTCTTCTCTAAGAAGCCAGGGTTTTGGAAGTCACTTAAACCTAAAATGCTTAAAGCTTGGGAAAACAAACAAATTGAAAAGTACATGAATAAGGACCTTTAGTACTTAGGGTCGCCATAATACAAATGGGAGCATAAAGAATGTAAAACAAGCTGCATTGTGCGGTAAATAACAGAATTAATAATGAAGGTAGTTATAATAGAAGATGAAAAACCTGCAGCAAGACGCCTTTCTCGTCTTCTGGAAGAATTTGAAGTACAGGTAACCACTATGTTGCATTCTGTAGAAGAAGCTATTGATTGGTTTACTGCGCATCCGCACCCAGACCTTATTTTTTTGGATATTCAGTTATCCGATGGATTGTCTTTTGAAATTTTTGATGTTGTCGACGTTAAAAGTGCAATTATTTTTACTACCGCCTATGATGAATACGCGTTGCAGGCATTTAAATTAAATAGCATTGATTATCTATTAAAACCTATTGATGATGAAGAGTTGGAAAATGCAGTTCGAAAGTATCAAAACCTAAAACCTGTTAAGCAGGAAGTGACACTTAATTTTGAAGATATTAAGAAGCTTTTAGTAAACCCTGTAGAACGAGAATTTAAGAAACGATTTACAGTTAAAGTAGGGCAGCATTTAAAGATTATAAATGCAGAAGATATAGAGTGTTTTTACAGCGAGAATAAGGGGACGTATGCCGCAACTTCTGAAGGAAGAAATTACCTTTTGGATACTACTTTAGAAAACTTGGAATTGGAACTTGCGCCGCAATTATTTTTTAGGGTAAGTCGAAAATTTTACATCAATATAAATCATATCAAAGATATCATTTCGTATACCAATTCTAGGCTTCAAATTAAACTTAATCGTTTTTGCGAGCAGGAAATAATCGTTAGTAGGGAACGCGTTAGAGACTTCAAGTTGTGGTTAGAGTAAGCGATTATATAAATCTGATTTTAAATAAATTAAAGACTACATTAGATAACTATAAATTTTTCTTATAGCGAGTATTTTACTAGATTTTATGCACATCAATCTAGTCTATTGTCGTCAAATGAAGAAGGTAGTAATTTAGGTATCAATTTAATAAAAATTGGTAACAAAACCGCACCTCCAGGCAAAATAAAAATGGCTAAAGATGGAATGGTTTTGAAAATATCTATAAGCTGTTTTTGTACTTTTTGCTTTTCTTCAGCACTTAAATCTCTGAGTGTAGATTGAGATATTAGCGCTACCAATTCTTTGCTTTCCGACAACTCTTTTTGTAAGCGTTTACTGTTCCTTAAAATGAGCTTATTTACCACCTTGGCCATACTGTCATAAAATTGAATAGCAAGGTTATTATCTTTCAGAAATGGGATCTCATTTTCATACTTGTTAAAGAAGTATATAATCTCCTCAATAGCTCTGGAAATTTGTTTTGGTTCAAAACCAAGGTCTTTTCCTATACCATAGATAAATTCAGATTCTGTAAACTCCACCGTATTATCTTCCCATATGGCTAGGCATGCCACATCAAGAAAGTATCTGTTTTCAAAATTTGAAAAGTTATGCATTAATTTAGTTCGGTAGGAGCCATCAAAATGTTGTTTTTCTGGATCGATAAAAGTGAGCGAAGAAGCAAAAAGTTGCGCTAACTTCTCGTCATTTTTGTTTTTTTCCTTGGCATTAAGTGCATGATAGGTAAGATTAATGATAATACATTCTAGTTCACTTGCATGAGCTTCAATATGCTTTTCGCCTTCTAAGTACCTTTTAAAGGTAAGCACGTCTATAAACAGAAGGGAGTTGGTAATAATGCTATTAAAAGCTCTACTAATAATATTATCAGCTAGGTAAACTCTAGAGTCAATAAGCTTTTCTAGTTGCGATGAGGTTTTTTTTCCAGTAAGAATTTTATTGAGAAAGGAAATCTTATTTAGGTTCAGGTCTTGATAAAACGCAAATATCTTTTCTAAGAAAACTTCAAAATCTTTTGGGCCCTCCGTTAGGGTAAACGTATAGAACAAGCCTAGTAGAAGGTTAATCTTTGCTTTTTCATCCTCTGAAAGCTCATGCTCCGCAACAATAAACCTTGGGGCTTTTATATTAATACCATAGGTAAAACCGGTTTTCTTTAATCCACGGTACAACTCATCCATGTCTTTAAAGGCGACAATCTCATCTTTTATAAGATAACCAAACTTATCTATCCAGCCAGATGCTGATGGATTCATGGATTTGAGGTTTTAAGGTGTCAAAATAATGCAAAAATACTGAAATATTTGAGCTCAAGGCGAGCTAACTTTAATGCATATTTCATTTTTAAAGTAAAATCTTATCTAAGGATATTAAAATAAGGAGCTAATCGATGAAGTACGGTATTTGTAAACAAATATGAATGTTAAAAAAATGTGTAATTCATCTAATTTTTGTTTTAAAATTAGGATGCGTCGGATGAAATGCATATTATTATCGTTCAAATGCACGTTTTGATGCTTTTGACTCCAAACTATTGACACAAGATTTAACCGAGTTAAGATTTTTTTAGTTTTATTATTAACCCCAAATAAATTGAACTATGGAATACGTCCTCTTTGTATTATGGATTACGTTTATGTTATTTTCATTCGCTAAGGTGATAAACGCACACCGTTCGTTGCGTAGATGGAATACCGA
>CAZWVO010000053.1:0-8690 GCA_964637535.1 uncultured Flavobacteriaceae bacterium | reverse complement strand
AATGATGACAATAGCATACAAGACCCTAATAATCCTCCCAACGGTGAGTTTGAAATGGTAGATGTAACTGTCAACTTACCGCCAGGCGCTACTGTGGACTTATCATCTACTTCAATTGTATCACTAGGAGCCACTGCTATGTTAACGAATAACATTGCCTCAGATATTCCTTTTAACCCGGATACAGCGGAAATAGGATACCTTATGGATAATGAAAATAATGTGCTCTTAGCCGGGTTCATATCTGATACACGAAAGGAAATATCTGTAGAAACTACGGCTGAAGTAATGCTGTATTATGCCTTAGATTATTACCTACTGCCAGATAGCGGTAAAAAAGCCTTTTTAAATAATGTTACGGCTGTACAGGGCTTTACAGATTTTGTAAACAGTGTTACGGAGCTCTTTGTGCAAGACCCTTTAATGTATATGAATGGAACGTATATAGCTGCGCTACAAAGCCAACTAAATTCCATTAGTTCTAAAAAAGCAACTTCTATTTCCAATCGTATTTTTTTCGATGATGATGCCACAAAAAGTGGCGTTACCTTATCGAGCATCGATTCTACAAATATTAGGCTGCAAAACTCGTTCCCACGCAGATCTAATGCAATTATTTACAAACAATCTATTACAGATAGAAATGGGAATGAAACTGAAATTCCCAATTACACGGACAATGTGTTTCAAAATTTTGAATTGGAAATTGGTAGACAGGGTACTATTTCTGAACTAGAAGTTGGATCTTCTTTAGCTCAGGTAAATGCGCAACAGGTATCTATAGCAGATGCATCGGATAGCGGACCCATACTATTACCTGTAAATCCTTCTACCGAATTTGTAGCAGCATATGAAGTGGTTATTATTGGTTCTGGTCTTCCCCAAGTAAATGGCAGAGATATGACTAGCGAGGAATTAACTATTTATGAAAATCTCACTAAAAAAACATATGTGCTCGATTACTTTCTTCCAACCTTACTTGATATAGGAGGCAACAAAGCATTGCTTCCTCCTTTTGGAAGTGATACCGAAGAAGCATTATTTAATGCTGTAAGCCCAATTTTAGATCAGTATCCTGAAGTTGTTGAATTGGTAGTGCAAAATGAATTTAAAGAGGCTACGGGTTCTTTTCTACCCGCTCTTTATGAAGATATACGCATCAGTGATGATTTACGTAACGTGCTAACTGATGTTTACAACATTATCTCTATGAACGGGAACGCGCCTAATACTTTTATACAGAGTCAAGAATTAATTGAAACAGGTATTGAGCGCACCAATATAATTATGCGAGTAATAGACCAGAATATTAAAGCCAATAATAGAAGTGCTGACTTACGAACAACGGCTTTCAATTTTGAAAGCTGGATTGTTAAATCAATTGATGCCATTGTAGAATTTCAGCAAGCAGAAATCGATCTTTGTTTGGGAGAATCTGCTGAACTACGGGTAACCGCATCTACTGTTTTTGATCCAGAAGTAGAAGATTTTGAATTTCATTGGAGCACGAGTAATAACTTTGGAGGCAGGGTACAAGATATTGGCGGTGACTCAAGCAACTTTGGGACATCTATTGTCACCACCAATAATTTTGTTTCGTATATCAGTGCTGCTTTAGCATCTGATCTTAACGATGGGGATAATCTAGAAACAGTAACGGTAACCCTATTTTTTAAGAATAAGCAAACCGGTGTGCTTACTGAGGCTGGCACAGATACCATGATAGTAAACAACCTTAAAGGTTGTACATTCTTTGATGCAGCTATAACGAGGCAACCTAACTTTAGAGAGTCTTCAAATTCTAGTTGCCAGCCAGACGGAATAGGTTATCAGGCGTTTAGTCCTGTGCCCTATAGCGCAGAATTTGAAGCGGTTGAGGGAGCTACGGGATACCTGGGTGTAATAACAAGAAGCGATGGCAGCGTTACTGACGAATTTAGATTACAAAATCTAGGTGGAGAACCAGCTGGTGAAATCTTAAGCTTCAATACTGGGGTTGGAAGTGTCATCATTATAAATGGCTGCGATAGAGCCGATATAGAACAGCAAGCATCAGATCTTATCCCTCAAATAGAACCGGTCAGCATTAGGCTTACCCCAATATTCTAAGGATGACCATTTAAAGGCTTGCTACTACAAGCATGCATTATGATTACTATAAACGTTAAAAAAATACTAAACTTTTTATACTAGAAACAAATGAAAAAGAGTAAATTTCCCATACTTTTCAAAAAGTATGGGGGATACTCTAAAACATACCAAAAACAATACTATAATTGGGTTTAAAGAAAATAATGAACCTACGTTAAAACGCATCTATAGTTTGGTATACCCTAAGGTAAGAAGCTATGTTTTAAAGAATAATGGTAGTGAGGAGCAATCCAAGGATATTTTCCAAGAGGCATTTATAGCCTGTTGGAAAAATATTAAGGATAATAAGTTATCGCATAATGGAAATGTGGAGGCGTATTTATATACCATCGCAAAAAACAAATGGATAGACTATTTACGTTCGGCAACTTACAAAAAAACCCTCGCTTATGGCGATAGTACTATTGCAGATATTGAACCAAATAAACCATTTTTTGATGAAAATAATGAAGAAGAGAAAAGAGAGGCATTGCAACTGGCCCTTAAACAATTAGCCGCCGGTTGCAAAGAGTTATTGTCAAAGTTCTATTTTGAACGGAAGTCTATGGATACAATTGCAAAGGAATTAAAATTAGGCGCTGCTTCTGTACGCAACAAAAAATACCGCTGTATGGAGAAGCTTAGAAGCATTAGTTTAGAAATTAAAAGCAATGGATAAGTACCCCAAATACATATCGCAAGAACAACAAGAAATCTTTGAACAGTTTTTAAGAGGTAAAATGTCTGAAGAGGAGCATAGTTCCTTTGAATTTAGTTTATCTAAAGATGAAAAACTTAAGAACTCCTTTAAAGAATTTAAATCTTTGTTTGAGGCTGTTGAAGAGGATGGCCTCCGTTCTAAGTTAGAAGACTTTCACAAGGCGATGGAGGAAGAAACTCCCGTTAGGCAGATAAACACTTCTAAAAAATGGTTTACGTATAGCATAGCAGCTTCCATATCTATCTTTTTAGCCGTAGGAGGGTTATGGTTTTTTAATAGACAAAGCCCAAATGAAGCACTGTTTGAACAGTACTTTTCACCAGACCCTGGGCTTCCTACCGTAATGGGTACTAATGACAATTTTGCTTTTTATGAAGCCATGGTAGATTACAAACTTGGCAACTATGAAATAGCAATTAAAAAATGGGAAAAACTGCTAGAAACAAAGCCAGAAAATGATACCTTGAATTATTTTTTGGGTTCTGCTTACTTAGCCAATATGGAATTTGAAACGGCACTTGATTACCTTCTAAAGAATGAACATAACGAATCTTCACCTTTTTATGAAGAAACTCATTTTTATCTTGGCATGACTTATTTAAAACTTAATAAGGTTTCTAAGGTCAAAACTCATTTTGAGAAAAGTAAAGTACCCGTATCGAATGAAATTTTAGAAGCAATCGAAGATAAGTAAGCATGCGAAATAAAATTCTTTCCATTGTCTTCCTCGTTTCCGTATGTTGCAACCTTGCCTTCGCCCAAAATACTTCTTCCATTGGTGTTCAAAGTAAAAAGGTAATAGACAGTCTCATTCAAGCAGAATCGTACCAAAAAGCAGAAGCACTGCTTACTATGAATATCAAGTATTACGCTAAAACAAGCACGGACAGCCTTCCCAACTATGTTCGTTTGGTTGGCAACTATGAGCTTGCTCATAAAGACTGGAACGTAGCTGTAAAAAAAGCAGAAAAATTTGTTGCCGATATTAAAAAGACCCTAAAACCAGTGGACCAAATTAAAGCCTTGATCGAACTTTCTAATTTGTACTTTGATGCACGTTTTCATCAGAAAAATTATGACACCAGCCACGAAGCCTTACAAATAGCAAATAGCTTAATAGATTTTGACCCTTCAACAATCTCTCTTTTAGAATACAATAAGGGCAATGCGCTGCTATATATGGGCAAAAACCAGCAAGCTAAAGTTCATTTCAAAAAAACAAAAAGTATTCTTGAGGAAAATCCCAATATTGAAAAAGATCAATTCTTTAACACCTATAATAATCTAGGTAGAACTTATGCTAATACCTCACAAGTAGATAGCTCTAATTACTACTATAACAAGGCCTTGCATGTTTTAGATGATTTCAAAAATTCATTCCCTGACCGATATTACAAAAAAGCGCTGGTCCAAAATAACCTTTCTTTAAACCATCAAAACATAGGCAATGCTGAACGCGCCATCGAAATTCTGCAAAATGCTGCCAAAAATTATAAGACCTATATTGAAACTGGTAAAGATCAATCAAAAAAAACCAGGGCAAAAAGAAATCGGCTCATTGCTATTGATAACCTGGGAAGTTTCTTTTACGATATTGGCCAATACGCTAAAGCTATTGAGCTCATAAAACTCTCCTATGAACAAAAGAAAAGTTTTTTGCCTGAAGATGACCCCGATCTTGCCATATCAAAAATTATTCTAGCCGAAATCTATTTTGCTGCCAAAGATTTCCAAAAAGCCAACCATTTTATTACTGATGCGGTAGCACATATTGATAGAAACCCGGATAGAATGGCCTATGTTGATAGTTATGCAAAAAACTTAAAAGCATCCATTTCCGACGCTATGGGAGATTATGAAGAAGCGACCCTTTTTTATGAAAAGAGCGAATCTATTTTAAACAATGATACGTCACGGGAATATTTGAGAAATGAACTGGACGGTTTTATTCGCATGTCTAAGTTCTATCTAAAATCTTCACAAAATCAAAAAGCCTTAAAATTGGCCAAAATAGGTTACGATTACACCAACCAGCAAAGTTTTCAAAATTTGCTTGTCAAGATTAATCATGTTAAAAACCTAGCAGATATTCACTTGCAATTGGAGAACTACAAAAAGGCATTAACATATTGCGAAGAGGGCCTTACCTATTATAACAACCTAGAGTTTAAAACAAATAACATCTCTGATGCCATTCGGATTACCTTTGAAAAACCCGATATGCTGTTAATTAAGGCAAGAGCCAAATATGAGCTTCAAA
This sequence comes from uncultured Flavobacteriaceae bacterium, assembly GCA_964637535.1. Lineage (GTDB taxonomy): Bacteria > Bacteroidota > Bacteroidia > Flavobacteriales > Flavobacteriaceae > CANMSI01. The sequence goes on along the minus strand of CAZWVO010000053.1, from coordinate 3,579 downwards.
ACGATAAATCATCAGATTTTATTAAAATGCTTTTGAGCGAATTAAACGAAGGAATAGAAATCTTGGACAGAAGGCGAAGCGCCATAAAAACGGTTGATGACCTAAACATTCTACTAGTTGAAAATCAAGAATTTTTCGACTTCATAAAATTGCTTTACCTCGAACTTTATCAATTGACAGGTCATAATGAATATCTTAAAAAATTGTTGGAAATAAATGAATCCCTGGTCTATAATAAGATTCGAGCCAGATTGAGTCTTGTCAAAAATGTTCATTTCAAGAATGTACCCAAGCAAATACTTGAAAGGGAGAACCTGTTGAAAGAGGAACTTCTAAACCCCATTAAACAAAATACAGATGTCTCAACTTATATCTCAAGCAATAAAGTTTGGATGGCATTTTTGGATCGTTTAAAAACCGACTATCCCAACTATTATAACCTAAAATACGGTAAGATTACAGAAACACTAGATGATATTAAAACAAAAATTCCTAGTGAAACAACTTTAGTCCGATACCTTCATATTGATAATGAAGACGGGCTGTATGTTTATGTAACTGATGGTGAATTTGAGGAATTGTATCCTTTAGCTGCTCATGGTATTGATGAAAAAATAAAAGTTCTAAATAATTACAATACTAAAATAGAAGGTATTTCAGAGGCCCTTCACGAATGTTACAAAAAATTATGGGCGCCTTTTGCGTCTAAGATTAGAACAAAAAATGTTATTATTTTTCCTGACGCCCAATTATTCAATCTTAGTTTTGAATTATTGCTATCCAAAAAAATAAAAACATTTGATGAGCTGGCTACAGAAAGCCTCTTGCAGAAATATAATATTTCTTACAATTACAGCTTGTATCTTGTGAATCAGGACCAAAAAGCCTCAGTGTTCAAAAGCGACTTTTCGGGTTTTGCACCTGAATTTAGTTCTGACATGAAAAAAGACTACGCATTAGCAATAACTGATTCTATTCATTTGGATCAGACCTATTTAACCCTACTACCGCAACCTTTTAGCTCAAATTTAGTCGATAGGTTTTCAAAACGGTTTGATGGAGATTCATTTTTAAATGAAAATGCATCAAAGCAACTTTTTGTTGCAAAAGCAAAAGAACATAAAATTATTCATATCGGAACCCATGCCGAATCAAATAATGTAAATCCGGAACTTTCGCGTTTAGTGTTTTCTAAAAATGTTTCTGACTCAACAAATATTAACGATAACTACTTGTATACCTACGAAATCTATAATGAAAACCTTAGTTCTAACTTAGCCATACTAACCGCTTGTGAAACGGGCAAACCTACATACCAACCTGGCGAGGGAATGATTTCTTTGGCGCATGCATTTAATTATGCAGGCAGTGAAAGTATTTTGACCAGTTTATGGCAAATAGATGAGCAATCTAGCACCCAAATTCTTGAATATTTTTACACCTATTTAGAAGAGGGACTCTCTAAAGATGAAGCATTAAGGTTAGCAAAACTAGATTATCTTTCCCAAGCCAAAGGCAGAACCTTGCATCCGCAATATTGGGCAGGATTGGTATTGATGGGAGATACTAGCCCTATTGAACTATCTAATACAAACAGTTGGTTATGGTGTATTCTTGCTACCGTTGCGCTGATCTTAATTATTTTCTTTATTGTAGTAACAAAAAGAAAAACCTCCGTTACCAGCGAAGGTCTTTCTTCATAAAACTAGCTAAAACAAATTTTACCCACTGGTGTTTCTTGGAATGTTTGGATTATTATCATCTGGATCTTCATTAGCAGGCACACCATCATTATCGTTGTCTACAAAGCCTCCATCACGTCCAACAAACAACTGAAAATTAATTGGTAAAAACGTATCAAAAACTTGATTATCATATTCCTGTGTTGGTGCTGCGGTAACAGAAATAGCTGAAAAAGTTCCTCCAGCAATAAAAGAAGAGCGTACCCATACCTGTGCAGTAATTCCATTAAACTGAAGTAATCTTGCTGTAAACTCTGAAGGTATACCTTCAAAAGTACTACTGCTGGTGGTTGTACAAACCACATCTGGAGTACCATTAAATCCATAAAAGTCAAATACCGCATTAATTTCGTTTGCAATAATTGCGGTTGCAGAAACTTGTCCTCCTACTTGGGTATTAGGAATCCATCTAAACACCACAGCGTTATCATCCCTAATGACATTCACGCCCAGCGTTCCTGTTTGCGAATCAGTAACTTCAAAAGCTGTAAATCCTTGTGGAATTGTAAAGCCTAATAAAGGAAGAGAAGAATGTATAAACTGTTGCCCTGGATTTCGTATTAAAGGCACTTCATTCAGCGGGGCTGGAATAGAATGTGCAAAGTCCCAATAAATCGCGGTTGGCCCTTGAATATTATTACAAATTTGCGAATTAACTGCTTGGAGATTCTCGTCCTCACTATCTGAGCTGCAAGAACTCATAAAAATAGCGCTCAATAAAATGAGCAGCTTTACATTTAAATTTTTCATTGTATCTGTTTTCTATCTTATCGAAAAGAAAACAAAATGTCATCAGCCTTTTAGTTTTGAAAAATATTCTTTCGCCGCTTTATTCACTTTAGGTGCTAGCAATAATACCGCAATCATATTTGGAATTACCATTAAGGCATAGGATAGATCAATCAATGTTTTTACCAACTCCAGAGAGGCTATTGCTGCAAATACCACCATCAACACAAAATAGATATTGTAATATCTGCCAATTTTAGCCGTGGTTAAAAACGATAAGCATTTTACCCCATAATACGAATACGTAAACAAGGTGGAGAGCGCAAAAGCCGTTACAATAATCATTAATAAATCATCGCCATAGGTACCCAAGGTTGTTTCAAATGCATTTAACGTCATTACTATACCATCTGCATCGCCTAAATAAGCGCCACTCACAATAATTACGATTGCAGTAAAGGTGCAAATCAAAATAGTGTCTATAAACGGCCCCAACATAGCAACTAAACCTTCTCTTATAGGCTCCTCATTTTTAGATTGCCCATGGTACATGGGGGCACTACCTAAACCTGCCTCATTGGAAAACATGGCTCGTTTTACTCCTATAATTACCAAGCCCCAAAAACCACCTGTAACCATGGTATTTAGATTAAAGGCTTCTTTCATAATTAGTTTAAAAGCTGGCAGTACTGCGGCGCTATTCAATACAATTACAATAATCACTGCTATTAAATATACAAAGGCCATAAAAGGCACCATGGCCGAGGCAACTTTTGCTATTTTTTTTACCCCGCCAAAGATGACAAAAGACGTTATGACGGCCAATACAATTCCAATGCTAAGTTTCCAATTAAAAAGAGGGTCGGTTTGTATACCTCCCATGGCAATGATTGTTTCTTCGGGCTGCACCACACGCATAAAGGTTTCTGTAAATTGGTTGGCGGTGAATACTCCTAAAAATCCAAAAAGCCCAGCAATACAAAAGAAAATTGCCAGTGGCTTGTATTTTTTACCTAGGCCTTTTACAATATAAAACATAGGGCCTCCTTGTACTTTTCCTTCGGAGTCTTCTCCTCTAAACATAATGGAAAGGCTACAGGTATAATAT
>CAZWVO010000052.1:0-8719 GCA_964637535.1 uncultured Flavobacteriaceae bacterium | reverse complement strand
ACCATCATCTTCGCCATTACAAGAAATGTCTTGCTCAATTATAGTATCAATAACTGGTGGCACAGCAGGTTCTAAAATAATATTATCTACGAGGAAGGTACAGTTTCCTGTTAAATCGGATACTAAATTATCCGTCACTAGAACCTCATAATCTCCGGGAGCGTATCCTGTAAAGACACCCGTTGTATTGGTCTCTAGAAGTCCTCCTCCTCCGTTGCGTAATTCGAAGGTAAAATCGGCACTACCCCCATTGGTCGTAATGGTAATTTCACCATCCGTATTATTACATGACGGTTCTGTTGTAAAATCGCCAGAAGCAGACAAGAATTCGTAAACTGTAGCTATACCCGTACTAGTACAACCATTAGCATCTACAACATCTATGGTATAATCTCCAGGAGAATTTACGGTAAAGGTGGCTGGGTTCGTAAGTAAGGTAACTCCACCTAATGTAAATCTTGGAGTATCAATTCCTGCTGGCATACTTACTGTAATATCAAAAGTGGCTGTGGTTACATCGCACTGATTATCTACAGAAATTGTAGGGGCAGGTAAATCTGGATCTAAGTTAATTATAGTAGCAATGGCGAAAGAAGTACATCCGCTGCTATCCTGTACATATACATCATAGGTTCCGGCAGCTGCTACAAAGGTTGTTTGCGCAGAATAATCGCCTGGAGCTGGTATAATTCCTGTATTTACAAAGGCAAAAGTATATGGACCTCCATCTCCTCCAGACCCTTGAACAGTAATTTGACCAAACTCGTTACAGTTTGCTGGAATTTCACTGATGATATTAATACTTGGTAAATTTTGATCTATGGTAACACCTACGGCATCTGTACAATCATTAGTTAAATCCGTAACTATTATCTGGTAGTTTCCAGGTAAGGTTTCGTGTGTGTTACTATATATTGGAGATACACCAGTAGGCGATTCCAAAGTAATTCTTGTTCCTGAATCATTATCTAATAACTCTATTAGTAAATCACTTCCTGGAGCAAAACCACCTACGTTATAGGTAATTTGTCCATTTCTATTGACATCACAAAAACCAGGAGTAGACGTAGCAGTAACATCTAAAGTAGAGGGGCCAGTCTGAGGAGGAATTTCATCAAAGTAGATACATCCAGTACCCAAATCTGTTACCTCAACAACATAGGTTACACCAAATTGCAATCCTGTAAAGGTGTGTCTTCTTGGAGGACTATTTGGACTAACAGCTGGGCTAGGATCTGTGTCTAAACGAATTAAGAAAGGTCCAACTCCACCAATAATTTCAACAGTATTTGTAAATCCATTTAGATCACATACCGGTAGCGGTACAGGGTCAGGAATTACGTCTACCGTAGTCTGGTCTATAGTTACCGTATCTGTATCCGAACATCCTAAGGCATCTATGGTTTGTACGGTATAGGTACCTACAGCTAGGTTACCAAAGCTTTCTGAAGTACTAGACGTTGGTCCTATTCTAGCGATTTCTGTTCCAAATTGATCGGTAAGGATATAGGTATAGTCTGGAGTACCACCGGTTACGGCAGTAACATCAATACTTCCTTCTACAACTCCTGTAAGACAGGTTGCTGTAACTGGAGCTACGGTAGCATCCGGCGGTGGAGTACTATCTGTTGGGATAGTAACATCTTGCGGTACTGTTTCGCATCCTCTAGCATCTCTTACAATATACGTATACGTTTGTCCAGCATTTAGGTTAGAGAATACCGATTGTGATCCAAAAGGACCTCCATCGAAACTAATTTCATATGGCGGTATACCACTTGTAGCATCTGGAATTATAGTTACAATTCCGTTATTTGTTTCACCACAACTCGCAGGAATTACTTCTACCGTTGCCGGGTCTATATTTACTGGAGGGTCTAAGGTTATTGGGGTAGAAACCGCAACACAACCTTCATTATCCGTAACACGGAATACATAATCACCGGCTACATTAGTAGGGAATACAAAGGTGTTGGCTGTTAAAGGAACGGGAGCGCCAAAAGTAGCTCCATTATCCGAACTTACCTCGTATTGTTTAGGTCCAGAACCTGCAAGGTATCCCCCGCTAGCCTGCACTCTGATGGCGCCGTCTGCACCCCCACATGGAATTTCTGTATCTATTGTAGCAGTAACTCTTAATTGTGGATTTATAGTAACATTAATATTATCTGTACATCCATTCCCATCTACAACCTCAATGGTATAGTTACCTGGAGTAAGGCCAGTAAATGTAGGCAAAGCTTGTAGACTTCCTCCATTAATTCTGTATTGATGTGTTCCTATGGCGGCAGAACCAGCTGTAGAGCTAACAGCAATAGTTGCCCCAGTAGTAGGTACAAAACAAAAATCGGAAGACGCTGCGTCTAATGCTACTGTTGGAGCGTCTATTGCGGTAAGACTGAAATCAAAAGTAGCTGTACAGCCTTCTGCATCTTCTACCGACAAGGTATATGTTCCTGTTTGAGATAGGTTACCAAAAACAGCTCCAGATTTTGGCCCTACGGTAGTAGTTCCATCTGGATATAAAAGCGTATAACGGTTGCTTCCCCACCCACCTGTTGGTTGGGCTACCACTCTTCCAATATTGCTATTAGCGCAGCTCATATCGGTTACGTTTCCACTTAAAGAAAGTGGTGCTGTAGGACCTTCTATAGTAAAAGAAGCGGTATCTGTACATCCGGTGTCGGTATCGGTAACCGTAATGGTATACGTACCTGCGCCAGATGGAGGTAAGTCTATTTCTAAATCGTTCTGAGGTCCACCAGTAATAGTACCGTTAATATCATAGGAATAGGTATTGGCAAAACCATCAATAATAAACGTTCCAGAACCATCTGTAGCACCGTCGCACACTCTAAGATCTCCTCCAGATTTTACACGTGCCCTAATAGAACTAATTACGGCGGGTGTAAAATTCTCCTCGTACTGACAGTTATTTCCATCGGTAATTCTAAATGTATAGTTTGTATTATTGGTAAGCCCTATAAAGGTATCACTTGCCCCATTATTTAACGTAATAGGACTAATAATTTCATAGGTTGCAATGGCAGCACTAGAGGTAGCGGTTAGCTGAACATCCGAAGTGTTTGCTGCACAATTGGTATTACTTTGAACAAAATCAATATTGGTAGGAGGATCTACATCTTCAATAGTAATTGGGGTAAGTTCCAATCTACATCCTCCGCTATCTCGTATAATAGGGGTATAAGTCCCAGGAGAAAGGTTGCTATAATTTTCTTGGGCTGTAAAGGTAGAACCATCTATACTAAACTCGTATCCACTTCCAGAACCTCCAGAATACGGCCCTTGAAATTCAATAATTCCGCCATCTACTCCACCTGCAAGGTTACATGTACGGTCTTGTAGTTTCACTACAGTACCTACAATAGCGCCAATATTACTTACCGTAACAGTGGTTGGAATAGTATAAATACAGCTAAAAGCACCTTGCTGGTATTGTACCTGAATACTATTGTATGTACCGGCTGGAACAGATAAGCTAGGGTTGGTACTCCAAGCGTCACCAGGATCTGCACGAAACTCTAAGTTATATCCTTTTGCATCTATTACATTAATATTTAAACGGGCACCTCCATTGGTACAGTCGCCATCTACTCCACTTACGGTAACATCCGGTGGGGATAATTCTGCAACATTACCTGTAGCCGTAATTGTACATCCGTTGCTATCGGTAATCAAAAAGTCATAAGAGCCTGCAGCAGTTACATTAGGTAGTCTCTGTAGTATAAGAACCTCCAGAATTTCCACCATCACTTACTGTAAAGGTATATGGGGGTGCTCCTCCAGATGTTCTTACAATGATATCTACATCATTAGCGCCACAAATTGGATCAACGCTTAAACTATTATTAACCTCAGTAGAGGCATCAAGTGCTACAAGACCATCACCTATTACAATAGGGTTACCAGCGGTATCTAAATCTTGTCTTGGTGCGGGTATCCCAGAAGCAGGATCTCCCATACATTGTTGTGTTTCTACCTGTACACTATAGGTTCCAAAACCTACTGCCGCAAAGGTGTGTGTAAAATCGTATGGCAATGAACTATCTCCAATAAATGTGGTAAATTCTTGGGGTACTCCAAATTCATCTAATAATGTAAATCTATAAGGGCCAGGTACATCTTGAACCCGTACATCTATACTTCCTGTTTCTCCAAAACATTGCGCATCTGTAAAAGTGACTTCAATATCTATTTCTTGTTGTTCTATAGTAATAGGCTCATAAGGGTACTCACAGGTGTTAGGAGTATTTTGTAACCTAGCAAGAACATTATATGTTCCTGGTGTTAGGTTATCAAAGATGGCCGATGCTTGCCATGGACCAAAACCAGAACCACTATCTATACTGTATTCAAAGGCACTAGAAAGGTTGGTAATCTGAATTCTTCCAGGTACCCCACATATAAAATCTGTTTTCACAAAGGTTTGTGTAATCGTACTTTTCTTTGCCTTGATATAGAAAAAGGCACCGCCGTTTACACGCACTCTAAATTCTCCACCTGTTGTAGAAGAAATAGTACTAGCGTCTAAATTATACGTTGCCGTGGTAGCAACGGTAGACCAACAGGTGTTGGTGGCATTTGGACAATCATCGTTTACATCCGATGTACATCCACCACTTGGGTTAAATACTTGCCATTCATAGGAAGATCCTGATTGACTTAAACTAAGCGTGCGATTATCAAAATCGCCACAAAGGTTAAACCGAGCAACGGTACTACCGTCTGCGCTACAAATTACTTCTTCGTCTGCGCCTTGCACAATAGTCATAAACATTGGTGCTCCCAATGCACTATTGTCACGCACTGTAATTTTAGAAGGCGCCTCTGAAGTTTCTTCACTTTCAGTAAACAAGGAAGGTATACTTTCTCCTAAGGTAGTAGTTACCTCAGAAAAGAATTTATATACATTGGGTTTTGCAATTGCAGTAGAGCATACTACGGATAGCGTTATCAATAGTACAGCATACAAAGGATGCTTTAGTTTTTTTGGTAGCATAGGTTAAGTTTCTTGTCGTCAGAATATCCGATTTGGGATCAAAATATTCCTTAGCGTATTAGTTTAGACTTATAACTTTTCGATTTTTTAAACTGCGTATTATTCTTACTTTAATTTATTTTTTAACGTTAAGTTACCCATAATAGTATGCTTTTCCTCATTTTTTCGACGTAATGCATGTTTTTATCCATGCGCAGATAGCTGATTATCAATTAGATATGAATTCACATTTTACGTTGTATTTCCCTATTTTGGCGTTAAAACGAAGATCGATAACTTCCTTTTTGTGTACTTTATATTTTCCCACAAAGAGAAATAAACTATTGGTACTTTAGTAGCCTAAGGAAAACTCTTAGGGTCCATATTTATCAGTATCTTTAATACCGGTCAAAGGCTGCTCTAGCTATAAAAATAATATGATGAAAATAAAATCACTACTCCTTTGTACGCTTATGATATTGTGCAACACATCATGTGGTCAACAAGTAGATACGGGATTGCAAACCCCAGAAGAAGAACCCTTTAACGCAGAATTGGTAGTTCCTGATCTGCAAATTCCTTGGAGCATGGCTTTCTTACCAGATAACAGCATGCTTATTACTGAAAAATCGGGATCCTTACTCCATGTAAAGGGCGCGCAAAAAACGAGTATTCACGGGGTACCAGAAATCTATCTTCGCGGCCAAGGTGGATTGTTAGATGTAGCGCTCCATCCAAATTATGAGACCAACGGATGGCTCTATCTTACCTACGCTTCTCCTGAAGGTGAAGAAAAAGGGGGACATACTGCTTTAATGCGGGCTAAATTAGAGGGAGATCGCTTAACACAACAAAAAGTACTGTATAAAGCGGGGCCTAACACTACTAGAGGTCAACATTTTGGTTCCAGAATTGTTTTTGACAATGCTGGTTATCTCTATTTTTCTATAGGCGAACGTGGGGCTAGAGACCTAAACCCCCAAGATATTAAGAGAGATGGTGGAAAAATATATCGATTACATGATGACGGTAGAATCCCTACGGATAATCCGTTTGTAGATACTCAAGGAGCTAAAAAAGCGATTTACAGTTATGGACATAGAAACCCGCAAGGACTCATTAAACACCCTCAAACAGGAGCTATTTTAGACCATGAACACGGCCCTAGAGGGGGAGATGAAATTAACGTGATTCAGAAAGGTAAAAATTATGGTTGGCCTGTAATTACCTACGGAATTAATTACAGTGGTAGTACCATTACAGATGAAACTGCGCGAGACGGCATGGAGCAGCCACTCTACTATTGGGTTCCCTCCATAGCACCCAGTGGTATGGCTATGGTTAGCTCAGATACGTATCCAGATTGGGAAGGTAATCTATTGGTAGGCTCGTTGGTTTTTCAGTATTTGGAACGATTAGTACTGGAGAACAACAAGGTGGTATACCGAGAAAAACTTATGGAAGGATTAGGTCGAGTACGCGATGTGCGCCAGGCCCCAGATGGGTATATCTATGTTGCTGTAGAAGGAAAAGGGATATACAAACTTGTTCCCAAAAATTAAATCCAGCTTATGAAACTCTTTTTTATACTATACGGCGCGAGCGTGTTATTTACTCTAAATCTTGTTTTTCAGGATACTGCTTTAGAAGAGAGCATGGCCCGTGGTAAAGACGTTTATGCAGATTTTTGCGTTAGCTGTCATTTGGATACTGGTGAAGGCATCCTAGGAAGTTTTCCTCCTTTGGCGAATTCTGATTACTTACGGGAAAACCGAAAAGCGAGCATAGCAGGAGTAAAATACGGTCAAAAAGGAGAATTAGTAGTGAATGGGGTTACCTATAACAACACTATGGCTCCTATGGGCTTAAGTGATGCGGAAATAGCCGATGTCATGAATTACATCATGCACTCTTGGGGGAATACTGCAGATAAAATGGTTACGGAAAAGGAAGTTAATACAATTTTAAAAGAATAATTTTTTTTTATTTTTTTACGGCATAACCTTTGTTTTGCATATACCATGGATTTTCTAATGATTATAAAAATAATTCGGTTTTTGGTGGTTTGTAATGTTGCTTTGTCTGGGTATACTTTACAGGCGCAACCAAAGCTGGCAGCAAAACACCAACCAGTTTCTGAAAACTTACTCAAAGGAGCTGAAAATACAGTTTTTCCTATTCTTACGGAGAAAAATGAAGGCAAAGGAAAATGGAGACATTATCAAAAGGGTTGCTATGGCAACAAGGAAAACAGACGAGATTTAAGAGTAAAACACCCATCATACGATAAAGGCACAGGAGCTATTCGCATTGGGGTTTTTGAACCACATCAGCCTACAGAATGGTTAATTGACTTAAAAAACTGTGCAAAGACAGCGAACAAAACCAAGTTTAGCATTAAAGATTTTATTCAGTATGGAAAGATATCTGTGTTACCAAATACATTTTATACTTTTTCAGTAAGGGCGTTAACTACAAATGTTAAACCATCAAATTCGTTAAACTTATCAATCACGGAATTAAAAGAGGGAAATGTTCACCAAGCTTACTCCATATCAAAAGAAAATAGTTGGGAAGAGTTGGTTTTATTCTTTAAAACAGGTTCAAAAGACACCCATGTGCAACTTACCATATCAGCATTTCCCCAAGTAGATGGCTCGGAAACACCAATCTACGTAGATGATCTTTATTTTGGTAAAGGTATAGGCTTTAGGGACCATCCAATAGCTAAAACTCCATTTCAGGGTGCTAGAGTTCGGGTAGATTCTTTATCCAACATTGAAGTGTATCTGGATGGTAAGTGGGAACCGTATTTTCCTATTGGTATTTATGGTGCTAACAAACAAATAGATTTGGATCTAAAAACTCCAAATCAACAATCTTTATATCAAAACTTAGGTTTTGATATGCTTATGCGTGCTGAAGGTGGGTATTATGAAAAAGCCGTAGCATTAGGTATTCCATGGATTAATATTGACATCACTAGCTACCTTTATCCTATTAGATCGAACAAAGTTAATATTCAAGATTTTCAACCCTTAATAGACTACCTAAACAAACTAGATCCAAAGCATATTTTTGCTTTTTACCACGATAACGAAAAAACTAGAACTGCGTATAACAAAAAGGCCGTATTATATAGTTTATTACATGAAAAATTCCCAGAGATCCCCATTTATGCTTTGAATGGAACATATGGCAATACTCCTCGTTGGAATAAAAGCGATAATAGCAAAGCGAATATAGATATCACCGGTACTTATCTTGGACATAGTAGTGGCGTACAAAAGATGGGAGAAATGGCTACTATTCCTTTAAATTTTATTACACTGGATCAACAAAGTAACCAAACAGTACCTCCTTCTTTTGCTCAAATTAACTCAGCTTCTACCTTATGGAGACCTCGGGTCTATAGCGCCATAGCACATGGAGCCAAAGGTATTGCGTATTATAAAGATTGCTTTGATTGTGAGGAAGTCAATCAAATGCCGATTAATGAATTGCCTTGGATTAATGACGTTATCGATGTGAAAAAAGAAATACAAATGCTCCTTCCTGTTATTAGAGAACCGCATTGGACTTCATGGAAAGTCAGTTTAATAGATGCCGAAGGAAACGCTATTAATAATCCTACAGTTGATTTCGGAACAAGAAATTATAAAGGCAATGCTTATATAATTATTTCAAATTTTAACCCAGATAAAACCCAAACTATCAATT
>CAZWVO010000051.1:0-8720 GCA_964637535.1 uncultured Flavobacteriaceae bacterium | reverse complement strand
ACACTGTTTGATATATGTATAAATTTATATGTTGTGAAATGCAGCTTTTAAGATGTGTAGAAGGTGTTCTTGTAGTTGGACGAGCAAAGAAATGTGGTGAGGAACGCTTGAAAATTTATATTTTGTAGGGTTTTATCGACAAAATGCAACGTAATTACAGCTAATTAAACAAGGGGGTTAAAGAGAAAAAATATCGCATTAATAATAACGCTATTGCGCCTAGCTTTTTTAAGCAAGACATAAAAAAACCACCTTGAATAAGGTGGTTGCTATATGTTGTGCTAAAAAGGACTATGATTCGTTTTTCTCCTCGAGCTTTTCGTCATCTTTTGAAGCATCTTTGAATTCTTTGATGCCACTTCCAAGACCGCGCATTAGTTCTGGGATTTTTTTACCTCCAAAAAGAAGTAAAATGGCCACTACAATCAAAATGATTGACGCAGGTCCAGGTATTGCCAAAGTGATATTAGATAAAATCATGATACTTACATTTAGATTAGCAAAGGTAATAAAAAAGAAAATACCTTAAGTGTTAATAGTAACGGTAGGATAACTTTTAAATTGCATGGTTTCAAAACCATTTTTTTGTCTAAGGATGAATAACGTCGTCGCAGTAACCAGACTATAAAATTTTCTATAAGCTCCCTTAAATTAAACGGGAACCTTATCTTTGTATATCATGGCCCAAAAAGAGAAGAAAAGAAAGGAAATAAAAAGAAAACTGCTGCACAAGTATCGCCTAGTGATACTAAACGAAAGTACATTTGAAGAAAAGATATCGTTTAAACTTAGCAGGCTTAACGTTTTTATTACAGGTTCACTGTTTATTATTGGACTTATTGGCCTCACAACGCTTCTGATTGCCTTTACACCGCTTAGAGAATACATTCCTGGATATTCTTCTACAGCCCTTAAAAGACAGGCTACAGACCTTACGTACAAAACAGATTCCTTGGTAAATGTTTTAAATTATACCAATAAGTATTTAGATAGAGTACGTATGGTATTGAGCGGCGATATAGAGAACAATGAGATGAATAGGGACTCGCTTTTTGAACAGTTTAAAATAGACCCATCTACCGTAGATCTTACGCCAATTAAAGAAGATTCTATTTTGAGAGCTCAGGTAGCACTTGAGGATAAATACAATTTATTTGAAAAACAGTCTGGGGGAACAGGCTTAGTGCTTTTTACCCCCGTTAGTGGCTCCATAACTCAGGTTTATGATGCAAATAAGAAACATTATGCTGTAGATGTTGTAGCTCCAAAAGATACTCCAGTAAAGGCTGTAGCAGATGGAACGGTTATTTTTTCTGAGTGGACAGCAGAAACAGGTTATGTCCTTATCTTAGAACACAAAGACGGATTGTTATCGGTTTATAAGCACAATGGATCCTTAAACAAGGGGCAAGGAGATGTTGTTAGAGCAGGAGAAGTTATTGCCTCTGTAGGGAATACGGGAGAGTTAACTACAGGACCCCATTTGCATTTTGAGCTGTGGAATAACGGCAGCCCAGTAAACCCTCAAAATTATATCGATTTTAAATAATAAATCCATGTCGTTAAAATCGTTTGCTGCTAAAATTTTTGCAAAAAAAATAGCCCAGAAAACAGCCAAATGGGCAGCTAACCCCTTAGAAACTCAGGAAAGGGTATTTAAAGATCTTTTAAAAAAAGCAGCGCATACGCAGTTTGGTAAAGACCATGGCTTTGATAAAATCACTTCATATACAGATTTTTCTAAACAGGTTCCCATAAGAGACTATGAAGGACTTAAGCCCTACGTGGAAAAGGTAATAGCTGGAGAAGAAGATATTTTATGGCCAGGTAAACCCATTTATTTCGCAAAAACCTCGGGAACCACATCCGGAGCCAAGTATATTCCAATCACAAAAACGGCGATTAAAAACCAAATAGAGGCATCTAGAAACGCAATTTTAAATTACATCCACGAGACAGGAAACAGCGATTTTGTAGATGGTAAAATGATATTTCTGCAAGGAAGTCCAGAACTACAGGAGAAAAATGGAATACAATTGGGAAGATTATCAGGAATCTCTGCGCATTATGTCCCCGGTTATTTACAAAAGAACAGATTGCCTAGTTGGGAAACCAATTGCATAGAAGATTGGGAAACGAAAGTAGATGCCATTGTTGAGGAGACGGTTAATGAAGACATGACGGTAATTGCAGGCATTCCTTCATGGGTTCAAATGTATTTCGAAAAATTAAAGGCAAAAACAGGAAAACCAGTAGGCAGGCTATTTGGCAATCTTCAACTGTTTATTTATGGAGGCATTAATTTTGAGCCCTATCGGGCAAAGTTCGAAAATTTACTAGGAAGGAAAGTAGATAGTATAGAGTTATTCCCGGCAAGTGAAGGCTTTTTTGCATATCAAAATTCTCAAAAGGAAGAAGGGATGCTATTGTTACTTAATTCTGGAATTTTTTACGAGTTTGTTAAGGCGGATGATTTTTTTAATGACCATGCAGACCGACTTACCCTTAAAGAAGTTTCTTTGGACGTTAATTACGTAATGATTATCTCTACAGATGCTGGATTATGGGCTTACAATCTTGGAGATACCATTCGGTTTATTTCATTGAAACCGTATAAAATACAGGTAACAGGACGGATAAAGCATTTTATTTCTGCCTTTGGTGAACACGTCATTGCCAAGGAAGTAGAACAAGCGATGCAGCAGGCGATTGAGGTAACGGGAGCAGTGGTAAATGAATTTACAGTAGCCCCTCAGGTAAATCCAGTAAACAAGGAACTTCCTTACCACGAGTGGTTCATAGAATTTGAGCAATTTCCTAAGAATATGGAGGACTTTGCATACCATTTAGATAGTTGCCTACAACAACAGAATAGTTACTACCTAGATTTAATTGAAGGGAACATTCTACAGCGGTTAAAAATAACGCCAATACAAAAAGCAGGTTTTACTGCATATATGCATTCTATTGGAAAACTAGGAGGACAAAACAAAGTACAACGATTATCTAACGATCGAAAGCTGGCAGAAGGACTAGGAGACTTTGTCCGGAACTAAACGGCTAAAGCACCGGATATATAAACCTACAAGAGGCACCCATTTTAAGAAATTTTTTATTCGTAATTTTACCAGAATTCGCAGTATGAACAGAACACAAAGCACCACTAGGGCACAAGAATCAACTAACGCAATTGAGCGTTTGTACATTACAATGCGGCATCTCTTTAACCGCGGATTTTATAAGCCTTCTGGAGTTTCGGGAGAATCATTGCGGAATGCCTTATTATCTTTACGTCCAGAAATTTATGGATCTATTGCCGAAGAAAAAGCAGAATTAAATGGTTTGGTATATGTTTTGGAACGTTTGCCAGAAGGAATAGAACAATGCAGGTTTATTAACCTTACCTCGGATGAAGGCTATTCCAAATCGCACTTTAAAGCAATAATACCTCCTAAAAGAAGAAGAAATTGCTATCGGATAGACGAAGAGCAAATGAATATTGAGATTACAAGAGGTCGCTCCGATATTTATGACATTCTTACGCACCTTACGTTTCTGTTTGTAGAGTCGCAAAAAATATGCAAACGGGTACTTATAGAAGATACGGAGACTACCATTAGAGATTGGGACAAATTAGCGGCTTCTATTGCTAAGAACAAACTTTCCCAAACGGAACGGGAGGTTGCCCTAATACATACGGCTAATATTTTGGGAAGGTCTTTTGTAGAGATTGCAGAGGTTTACGAAAAGTTTGCTACCAAACAACAACCAGATCGCTTTTTAAAAATTATTTTTTGGCTAGGAAAACTAGCCATAGAAGAAGAAACTTTAGGAAATAGGCGAGCCATTACCTTTAGCGCTTTATTAAGGGAGCGCCTTGGACACCATATTCATGGTGAACGATGGGCCAATACAATCAAGAAAACCCTTAGCAAGCATGGATTGTTGGAAAGGCCTATTCATATTATTAGTGCTAATATGCACAGTGTAATGAACTCTTTATTTGCCAAGAATGCATTAAAAAAAGAGTTCCCAGATACGGCTTCCTTAGAAATCTATGAAGCACTTAGTTCGTCTAAAAATAACGAATTACGCAATAAGGTAACCAGCTTGGCCGAAAAGCATGGAATGATTTCGCTTAAAGACGAGTCTGGAGCCAATATAGACGTACAAATCTTTGATATGGCTAAATTGGAAGATGTATGTTGCTATGATTTGCCTAAGACGCAAACAGGAGACCAAAAGCCAGTTATTGTTGTAATGGATTATGCCTTTGGCGAGCAGGCTTATGAGACTATTGATGAACTTTTGAAACCCTACAAAGAGACTAAAACAAAAGAAACTTTTTTAAATGTTGGTTCCATTTCAATAATGGGAAAGGCAGGAATTTTGGAAGGAGGTAAGGGAGATATAATGATTCCTTCCGCTCATATTTTTGAGGGTACTGCAGACAATTACCCTTTTAAAAATGAACTTTGCGCGGCAGACTTTGAAGGACATGGATTAAAAATATTCGAAGGAACTATGGTAACGGTATTAGGCACCTCCCTTCAAAACAAGGATATTTTAAAGTTTTTCCACGATTCTACGTGGAATGCGATAGGTCTAGAAATGGAAGGGGTTCACTATCAAAAGGCCATACAATCGGCTTCTAAAATACGAAAAAGCATTAGAGAAGATGTTCAGGTAAGATATGCCTACTACGCCTCAGATAACCCCTTAGAAACAGGAAGCACCTTGGCTTCTGGCGGGCTAGGAACTACTGGAGTAAAACCTACTTATCTGTTAACCGATAATATTTTAAAGCAAATTTTTAATTCATAGCTAATGGAACACCAAAAACAACCACAGCGCAACTCATCTGATGAAATCGATTTAGGAGAGTTACTTGGGTTAATTAAAAAAGGACTCAAAAGTGTTTTTAATAGTATTCTAGGCGTCTTTCTCTACTTTAAGAAGAATGTATTTATTTTAGGAGGTTTAGTTGTTTTAGGGGTAGCCTTGGGGCTAGCGCTGAACGCACTTTCCACTAAAGTGTATAAAACTGAGGTAATTGTTAAGCCAAATTTTGAGAGCAAAGACTACGTATACAACACTGTTGATGAGATTGATGCTAACATAAGAACAAGAGACACTATGTTCTTTAGGGCCTTAGATATTGATTTTATGGCCTTAAAGAGTTTTAAGATCACTATTCAACCTATAGCCCAGGAAGAGAATGAAAAGAATGAAAATAACAGAGAAGAAGATCTAAAATATTTAGAGCTACTTCAGAATTTTAAAACTGAAAATTTTGCGCTTGATGTTATTAAGGAGGAAATTTTTAAGAAGAGTGAGGTAAATCAAAGAATTACATTTACCTATAAAAACTCGGAGGCTGGAAAAGACGCTGTGGTAAAATTGTTGAATTATCTAAATAGCAGTATTTACTTTAAGGAGGTAAGTAGTATTTCTCGTCAAAACATTCAGTCAAGAATCACAAAAAATATAGGATTAATTGGTCAAATAGATGAATTGGTGGCCAGTTATACCAAAAGCCTTTCACGACCAACAGAGGCTACAAAAGGTGCTGTATACTTGGAACAAGAGAACGGCCTAAACATTGCAAGTTTGCTCTCACTTAAGAACATGTTAATTAAGGATATTGAGGATAAGCAAATAGAACTAATACAAACAAAGGAAGTTGTGAATGTTATTAGTTTAGGAAACTCGCAAACTGTTAAAAAAAGATTTTTGCAGAAAAATATTGTACTTATACCAATTGTTTTGCTTGGTTTATTCTTTCTATATGGGATTGTAAAATACTTAAATAGAAAAGCTGCAGAATTATAAAAGCGGAAGTATAATGACTGTAAAAGAAGCCCATATTAAAGGTTGTTTCATTATAGAACCTTCAATCTTTGAAGATGAAAGAGGAGGTTTTTATGAATCTTACAGTAAACGAAACCTAGAAAAACATCTTGGCCAAAAAGTAGATTTTGTACAGGACAACCAATCCATTTCTAAAAAAGGAGTGCTAAGAGGGCTGCATTATCAAAAAGGAAATTTTGCTCAGGCTAAACTGTTGCGGGTTATCAAAGGATCCGTATTAGACGTTGTTGTAGATATTAGACCAAAAAGTGAGACTTTTGGGCAGCATTTTAAAATTGAGTTATCCGAAAATAACAATACTGCACTTTTTATACCAAGAGGTATGGCTCATGGTTTTTTGGCGCAAGAAGAGGAAACAATTTTCGTCTACAAATGTGATAACTACTACCATAAAGAGGCAGAAGCAGGATTTATTTACAATGACCCCTCTTTAGGTATTGATTGGAAATTCCCATCTGACAAACTAATTCTTTCTGCTAAAGACAGTATACTACCCACATTTAAAGAAGCTCAATTATGAAACGGGTTTTGGTTACCGGAGCTCAAGGGCAACTGGGAAAATGCCTCCAAAATGCCTCCAAAGGATATGCCAAAATTGAGTTCATTTTCAAAGATTCTAAGGCGCTAAATATCTTAGATTTTGCTGTAATGGAGACCCTTTTTGCAAAGGAGCACTATGATTATTGTATTAACTGTGCGGCATATACCAATGTGCAAGAGGCAGAAAAGAGGCCTGAAAAAGCAATGGCCC
The DNA here is from genome assembly GCA_964637535.1 of uncultured Flavobacteriaceae bacterium. Classification (GTDB taxonomy): domain Bacteria; phylum Bacteroidota; class Bacteroidia; order Flavobacteriales; family Flavobacteriaceae; genus CANMSI01. The sequence goes on along the minus strand of CAZWVO010000051.1, from coordinate 2,098 downwards.
TAAATGCTACTGCAGTCCAGAATTTAGCAACATGCTGCAAAATTTCTAAGACTATTTTAATTCATATTTCTACAGATTATGTTTTTGATGGTGAAAAAGAAGAAGCGTATACCATAGCAGACCAGCCTAATCCTATTAATGTTTATGGGAGATCTAAACTTCTAGGAGAGCAGTGGATTCAGGAAATAATGTCGCGCTATTTTATTGTAAGAACTTCTTGGTTGTACTCGGAGCACGGTAAGAACTTTTATAAGACTATTGTTGCAAAGGCTAAGGAAGAAGCCATTCTCTACGTAACCGATGAGCAGCGAGGATGTCCCACCAATGCTAATAACTTAGCAACGTACCTAGCCGAACTGATTGCGAACTCAAATAAAAGTTTTGGAATTCATCATTTTACAGACGGAGAAGCCATGACCTGGTTTAGTTTTGCAAAGAAAATACTTGTTCAAAACGGATTGGATACAACCACTAGTGTAAAAAAAGCTGAGAATAATCGTAGCTTTGTTAAGAGACCCAAGAATAGTGTTCTTAAATAACATTTTTAATAGTTCAAAAGAAATTTCTTTAGCAAAATCTGAAATCAATATGACACAAAAAATACTTGTAACAGGGGGTGCAGGCTTTATAGGGTCTCACGTAGTTAGACAACTAGTTACCTTGTATCCAGCATATCGAATTTATAATTTGGATGCGCTAACCTATGCAGGGAATCTTGAAAATTTAAAGGATATTGAACATGCTCCCAATTATACCTTTATTAAAGGAAATATAACAGATGAAAAATTCATAAATGAACTTTTTCAAACCCATGCTTTTACAGGGGTAATACACTTGGCAGCGGAAAGTCATGTAGATAGGTCTATTTCAGATCCTTTGGCATTTGCCAAAACGAATATTTTAGGGACTATGATTTTGTTAAATGCTTTTAAAATAACATGGCAAAATAATTGGGAAGGAAAAAGATTTTATCATGTCAGCACAGATGAGGTTTATGGTGCGCTAGGGGAATCAGGACTTTTTACCGAAGAGACCTCTTATGATCCAAACTCTCCATATTCCGCTTCAAAAGCAAGTTCGGATCATTTCGTAAGAGCGTATGGAGAAACCTATGGACTACCCTATGTAATTAGCAATTGTTCTAACAATTACGGTCCTAATCATTTTCCAGAAAAATTGATACCACTTTTTATAAATAATATTATACAGCATAAACCGCTTCCGGTTTACGGAGATGGAAATTATACAAGAGATTGGCTGTATGTAAAAGATCATGCAAAAGCAATAGATCTAATATTTCACAAAGGAGTTAGTGGCGAAACATACAATATTGGGGGATTTAATGAGTGGAAGAATATTGATCTGGTAGTATTGTTATGCGATCTTATGGATATCAAATTGGGAAGACCAAAAGGAACTTCCAAAGAACTAATTACCTACGTTAAAGATAGGCCAGGGCATGATTTGCGTTATGCCATAGATGCTACCAAAATAAATAGAAACTTGGGCTGGGAGCCTTCACTAAAATTTGAAGAAGGTTTGGCACTCACTATTGATTGGTACTTGGAAAATACAGAATGGCTTAAAAATGTAACTTCTGGAGCATATCTCCAATACTACAAACAACAATACCATTAATACCCTATTTTTGTTTACATATTGAAAATCACCATAGAATGAAAGGAATAATATTAGCCGGAGGTTCTGGAACACGATTACATCCCTTAACGCAAGTAGTTTCTAAGCAGTTATTGCCTGTATATGATAAACCCATGGTGTATTATCCGCTTTCTGTGCTGATGTTATCTGGGATAAGAGAGATTTTAATTATTTCTACGCCGCAAGATCTTCCTAATTTTAAAAATCTTTTTGGTGATGGGTCACAGTTTGGAATTCAACTTTCATATGCAGAGCAACCTAGCCCTGACGGTCTAGCGCAGGCATTTATAATTGGGGAGAAATTTATTGGGAATGACGATGTATGTTTGGTTTTAGGAGACAATATCTTTTATGGAGCAGGATTACAAAGAATGTTGGCAGGAGCAGTAGAAACTGTTAAGTCTCAGAAGAAAGCAGTTATTTTTGGATACTATGTAGA
>CAZWVO010000050.1:0-8721 GCA_964637535.1 uncultured Flavobacteriaceae bacterium | reverse complement strand
GATTAGCAGATTATAGTTTTGTGTTGAATGCAGGTAGCGTAGCTCCGGCAAACTTTTGGACTAGAAACTATGCTGCTATTAACTCAGCAACACGTCTTATTGAGGCTGGTGCTATAGTAGTTCCTGAAGCAGGAGAAGAGATGATGGCGAATGATATTATAGGGCAAGCACACGCACTTAGAGCATTTGCACATTTTGAATTGTTATCTTATTTCTCTACGGATTTAACAGATGACAGTGCCTTAGGTGTTATTGCAGTAGATTTTGTTCCTACTATTGATCAACAGCTACTTCGTAATACCAACGGAGAAGTATTTGCGTTAATCGAATCTGATTTAGATGCTGCAGAAAGTCTTATGACTACAGTAGACGGTGCTACAACAGTAAGTTTAGATTTTGTTACTGCATTTAGAGCAAGAATTGCTGCCTATAGAGGTAACTATGCAGCAGCAGCTCCTTTAGCAATGTCTATGCTAACAAAATATCCTTTGGCAAATAGAGCAGAGTATGAAGGGGTATTCTTAGATGTAGATAATACTGAGGTTATATTTAAGTTAGAACGTACTATTGGTGATAACTATGATGGACAAGGAACTACAGGTAGTCCTACTGCTGGTGGATGGGCTGGTGCTCGTTTTGCATTCGTAGATGCAACCTTAGATGGTTCTCCTTATTTTGAAATGGGCAGATCATTGTTCAATCTTTTAGATCCTGCGGATATAAGATTTGATGTTAACGTATCTACCACTTCTATAATAGATCCAGATTTTGCAACGAGTCCTACTCCGGCGAGTTCAGATATCTTGGTAATCAATAAATACTTTGGTTCTGAAGGCCGTCCATTAATGAACGACCTTAAAATCTTCCGTTCTTCAGAAATGTTATTCATTTTAGCAGAAGCGAGAGCTGATGCAAATGATTTGGCAGGTGCTGCAGCCTTAATTCAAGAATTGAGAAATGCGCGTTTTGGAACAACTCAGCCGCTTCCTGTATTTGGTAGCCAGGCGGATGCTTTTGGTGCTATCTTAGACGAAAGAAGAATTGAATTAGCATTTGAAGGACATCGTTATAAAGATTTAAAGCGCTTAGGAACACGTGCAAACAGAGGAGTTGAGAAAGACCCAATAGATTGTGCGTTCAACGGTGCTTGTACATTAGATGCTAGCGATTTCAGATTTACGTTCCCACTTCCAATTGTGGAGTTCAACGCGAACCCTGGTCTACGTGAGCAACAGAATCCAGGATACTAACCAAAAAAAAAGTACAAAATGAAAAACATATTAAAAATAGGAATCTTACTTCTTGCGCTTTCATTGAGCTGGAGTTGTGATGAAGATCTCATTGTGTATGATACGGAAGCTGGATTTGTTCAGTTAGCATCAGATACAGGAATGATCACAGAAGATACCATTGAACCTTTAGTGACTGAGGTATTACTAGGTAGTGGTACTAATACTAGCGGTGTAACTGTTAATTTTACAGTTACCTCTTCAGACCCTTCTAGATTCAATGTAACGCCTTCAACAGGATCCTTAACGATCCCTGCTGGAGAGTTTTCTGGGAATATTGAATTAGAAGTTGTAGATAACTTACTTGTAGATGGAGATGCTGAGGTAGTAATTGAGTTAACTTCTGGAAGTTCAGTGCCAATTGGTGTTGGAGGAGAAGGTAACTTTGCTACTTCAAGAACCATAACTATTGTAGACAACGATTGTCCAGTAGATATTAATGCTTTTGTAGGTACCTTTACGGTATTTGAAAACTTTACAGATGGTGCAAATGCTCCAAGTGGTCTTTCAGATTTCTTTGAAGAAATGTACCAAGTAGAGATAGCATTGGTTCCTGGAGATGCTTCAGGTACTAAGATTGTTATTAATAACACACCAGGGTTTAACGAGTATATGCCCGATGGTACTGTTATGACATTCTTGGCTTGTTCTGGAACAATTTCGTTTGACGCTGGGTTCCCAACTGTAGGTGGTGGTTTCCGAAACTTTGAGTTCGATGCCTCTTCCTATGATGAAGAAGCTGGGGTTATTATGGCTACAGGACCACTTGCAACTTTTGGCCCGTACCAGTTTACTTTTACAAGACAGTAGGATATAGCTAACCACTATAGTACCTAATGTATTATATAAAGACCGCCTTTTTAGGCGGTCTTTTTTTATTCCAAAGTTTTGCCTCCTAGGCTTAGATAGTACTTTGTTGTAAATACTATAGAGCTTAGAGCTAGCGCACGGGTAGCATAACAATGAGCGCAGCTGTGTCTAAGACGGGCTGTAATATCTATTTTCTTTTGGAAGTATAGATGTCATATCCCTAATTGGATTTCGTTAGGAGAGCCAGAGCAGCTATTATTGAAGGTTCTTCATGAACGTTTATGCGTAGTGCAAAAATTAGCATATAGGCGCTTAGTGAGTACATTGCATTAGGGATAAAAGGTACAAGTACGTATTGGATTTGATTAGGTAGGACGTATTTGGACAGAAATGAGGAAGTGCAGTATACTGGGAGGTAGAATAGCTATAAGTCAAAAAAAAGGATCGATATATATTTATTATATCGATCCTTTTTTTGATGCGCTAACTAAAACGCTACGAAAGTACGCTTAAAGCGAACCGTGGTACTTTAGAAGCTGAATTATTTCACCCTCGTTCTTAAGCTTTAAACCATTTTCAGAAATGAACTTATCCATTTCTTTTTTATTGCCTAATTGCGCTAGAATATCTTTTTTCTTTAGACGTACCCTAACAGCAGGTTCATCGCCTACTTTTAGGAAATACTCTTTTTGCTCTACAAATTTAGCAGGGGTATCACTTTTATACGTAGATTCTGCCTTAACAGCTTGGACAAATTTTTTCTTTTGTTGCAAAAGAAGTCTTGTTTTGCCTGGGTTGAGTTCTACAAAATATCCTTGTCTTGTAGCTCCATTATCCGCATACTCTACAATAGTATATAATTGATTTCCTATTCTAGCACTTACATAGTCTCTTTTAAGAAGCGAAGTAACCTGCCCTTGAGTTTTGGCTTGTACTTCATCTAGATAGGCATTGTATCGCATTTCTGCGTTATACGATTCTTCCTTAATGAAAACCGTTCCTACTAAAAAATCTTCAACAATATACGGCGATCCTTGCACATCAGCCGGGATATTATTTTTACCACCTAAAGTATTGTTAGAAAGGTAATCTGGGGGAAGATTTACATTCAAAGTTTGACCATAAGTAGCATGTGCTACTGTTATTGCCAATACCGTAAAAAGAACTTTTTTAATCATTTTTTGTGTTTTAAATAATTTAAGTATCAAATTGTGTTCCACAATTATTTTCAAGAGCTAAATATACATTTTGTCTGTAATATTTTTTCCCTACCTAACGTTAAATTCAAAAATTTCTGATTGCGAACTATTGTTCTCACTATCAATTGTAATTACCCGCCAAAAATATACTTGGCCAGCCATTGCAGAGGCGTCTAATGTGGTTTCTGAAACAGTACCAATAGATGTGGTTGGAGTACTTTCCGTTCCAAACAAAATATCGTAAGATACAATGTCGTTGTCTACATCGCTAGCGGTCCATTCTAAAGTAACAGTACCAGCATTGTTTATAGTAGCGCCACGACTTGGGCTTACTGCTTCTGCCGGAAAAGGAGCGTAATTTTCAATTCCAGGCCCTTGGTTAAAAAATCGATACGTGGGACTGCTACTAGTTACATTGGTTCCGTTGGCACTGGAAACGACAAACCATTCATAGGGCGTTCCTCTTAAGATGGTAATGGCCGCTTCATTAATAGGAGAATTGGTTCTTGCTATGTTATTCGTATTTAAATTCCTTAGGTTTATCTCATAGGTATCCGTGTTTTCAGAAGCTGTCCATTCAAAGGTTACCGTACTCTGTGTTTCGCTTAGTACCACACCTTCATTACATTCCGTATTGTTATCAGGAAATACTAGTGTTGCAGCTCCTGGAGCTGGTACTTCTGGCGTTGGATCTGGGCCGTCATCGCTGTTCGATCCTCCTCCGCATGCGCTAAGGGCAAATGCGGCGATCGCTATTAAGGTATAAAAAGGATTTAATCTCATCTTCTAATAATTTTATAGTTCACCAAAGTTTGGCCTGTTTTTACATTTAATAAGTATACCCCAGATGGGAGTAAGTCTACACTAAAATTTAAAGTGTTATTGGATTCTGGGCGCATCATTTTGCTAAAAATTTGTGTCCCATCTATGGCAAATAAGGAAAGTTGAACTTCTTCAAAATTGCTATTGCCCAAGAATAGGGTAAGATCGCCACCAGCTACCGGGTTAGGGTATACTAGCATGTTATTGCTAAGCAGAATAGTTTCTTCAAAGCTACCCTGACAGTCCAGTTCTGTTTTTACCATTAATTGGTTTTCTACTGCAGTTAAAGGAAGCGTAATTTCACTTCTGGTAGTAGTAAATACGTCTCCGTTAAGCGTAATGGTATACACCCTTCCGCCATTTAGCTCAAGTTTAACCTCACTATTGAGAGTGCTTACCCTAGAGGTTACTCCAAGCGCATCAGGTTGAGAAATGTTGGTGTCAAAGCAAATTTCATACTCGGCTTGCCCTGCTACAGTAATACAGAGGGTATAATCTCCTGCCTCCAAATCAGTAAAGCTTAAGGTGTTGGTAAACGTATTGCTAAGATCGGTGTTAGCTCCTGTTAAAGTAGCCGTATAGTCTAATGTGGTTTCCGCATTAATTTCAATACTTCCATTATTACTAGAGATACACGACTCTCCTACAGTAAGTACTCTAAAGTTAGAGGCTGGTAAGGTAAATATTTCACAACCATCAACACCTACAACAGTACCAGCAGGCGTGTCATCGCACTGGTCTAAATCATTAGGTACCCCGTCATTATCGGTATCGTCATCACATACATCTCCAATGCCATCTCCATCAGCGTCAGCTTGATTCGCATTGGGCGTTAAAGGGCAATTATCTTCCGCATCTATAATCCCATCGCCGTCATCATCGTTGTCGCACACATTACCTTCTCCGTCATTATCCGTATCCAACTGATCTGCATTTCCAATTAAGGGGCAATTGTCATCTACGTCTAAAACGCCGTCATTATCATCATCCTCATCATCCTGGATTCCTTCTACCACAAAGTCATCAATAATAACCCCTTCTGCAACTACACTAGGGTCAGATTGAAATACAATTCTAAAAAGGATATTAGATTCATTGGTAAGGTCTGTTTCTCCGTTTGCCGCATTGGCAACAAAGTCATAGGCATACTCTTGTAAGGTAGCATCTGTGCCCGTCCATTGCCCCCCAGGACAATTTTGACAGTCATCTGCATTACCACTGTTGGCATTGGTACGGTCACTCGTATACCAATTGGGTTGGCTGTTTATGTTTCCAAGCAATTCCCAGCTTTCTCCATCGGTTGTAGAATACTCTACAAAAACAATGTCAAAATTATTTTCCAGGTCATAGGCCATATTAAATTTGAGTACAGGAGCCAAAATGGAAGATAGCTCGTAACAGTTACTTACCAAAACTCCTTTAGTACTATTAGGATGGTCTCCATCTAAATTGGTGCCGTATACTTGGCTGCCAGAACTCGCCTGATTTAGAAGCGTACCCGTAGGTACCCCACGCTCCCAAACACTGCCTTCTCCACCGTCATTAAAGGCAACTAAGGCATCATTAGCAGTCTCAAAGGTGTTTACGGCATCTCCCAAACCAAAATTATTCACAAAAAAGTTACTTACTGCATCGTTATTGTCTGGAAAAGCATCATTGGCTACCACTGCGGTAACTGCCAGTTCAACAGCACCAACAGTACTTATGTTCTGCGTAGGTAAGTCAATAGTGGTTGTGGCGCCACTAGCAAGATTTCCTGTCCAGGTAAAGCTTTGATCTGCGCCGCCGTTTATATTAAAACTAACGTCAATACTAGTAATGGCATTTATACCGCCATTTTCTACCACAATCTCTGGGAAGATTTCGCCACAAAGGATACGTCCAGATTCTGGTGTTATACTAAGTACTCTTATATCATCAGAAGGTACTTGTACGGGAATTGGAGATTGCCAAACCCCTCGGCCATAAGTAGCGGCAACAAGCAGTTCATCATCTAGGCTAATCTCAAGATCACCAACAGCAACACTAGGCAGGTTGGTGAAATATTCTTCCCATTCCGTTAAGGTGTCATCTAGCCTGTAAACCCCTAAATTGGTACCTACATAGATTGGGTTGTCTGTATGGCGTCCTTGGTGCACAATAGAAAAGAAAGCCTGATCTGTAGGTAAATTAAGTGTGATATCTTGTTCAGAGCCTGCATCTCCATTAGCGTCTACTGCCACTTTAAAAACACCTCTTGCACTTGGTTGGTTGTTTTGAGAAATTCCAACACGATTAGATGTGGTTACATAAATGAATGAACCATCCGTTGAATTTATGGAAATAGCAGAAATATTAGAATCGAAAATATTAAAGGTTGAAAAAGTTACACCGCCATCATCACTACGAAAAACAACGTTTCCTTCCGCGGCATATAAAACCATTGGGTTATTCGGATCTACCTCCAAGTCTTCAATATTGCCGTTGCCAATATTATCTGAAATCCTTTGCCATGCATTTCCATCGAGTCGGTATACTGCATCATAGCCCGCATATACTGTTCCCGTACTACTAATGGCTAGCGGAGTAATCCAGTTTCCTCGAATAACATTTCCTCCAGCATCTCTAGGCGCACCAACATTAGTTATAGCCCCACCTGCATTTGAAGAAATATTTAAGCTTCCTCCAAATTGTGTAAATCCGTAAAGAAGATCCGAGTTGTTTGGATCTATTACGTTGTCCATACCATCACCGCCATGATAATTATTCCAACCCCCATTGGTTAGAACATGGCCACCGTTATCTTGTAAACCTCCAATTATTCTAGAAGCATTTCCTTTGGCAACAGAAAGTCTATAGAACTGGCTAATCGCTATCCCGTTGGTAGTAAAGTCTGTAAAACTTGCACCGTTATTTTCAGAGACGTAGATTCCTCCATCACTACCGCAAAACAGTTTATTGTCAAAAAACTTTAAGGTATGTATATCAGCATGCGTATACGCTGCATCATTTATAAACCATCTATTTACCCTTGTAAAATTGTCTCCGCCGTTTACACTTCTCCATATGTTTAAAACCCCAACATAGAGTTCGTTTTCGTCTTCAGGACTAACCTCTAAGGCAAGGTCAAACCAGGCTTGATCAGATTCAAAAATGTCAGTATTATTTGCGGTTTCTACAAAATCCTCACCACTGTTGGTAGACTTAAATAAACCTTGAAATGCAAAATTATTTGTTGCATCTGCGCTAAGTACATACACTACTTCAGGGTTTGCCGGAGATACACCTAACACAAGTCTTCCCGATGTGGCTGGGAGGGTACTTGTAATCTGTACAAAATTATCTCCACCATCCGTAGATTTAAAAAAGGAGGAACGGGTAACGGCATAAATGGTGTTAGGGTCGCCCGGTTTTAATTTAAAGTCTCGTATATTACCAGATTGTACTACATCCCAAGTATCACCTCCGTTTTCAGACTTACGAAGGCCATTTGAGGTTCCTACCCAGATAATATCAGAATTGGTAGGGTCAATGGTGATTTCATTCATTAATAAGGATATGTTGGAATTCCCAGGGTTTAAACCAGTTTCATTCCAGGTGCTTCCTCCATTAGTAGATTTAAAGACACCAATACTGTAAGAATCTGCAGCATCGTCATCTCCTGTAGCAATATATACAATATTAGAATTGTTGGGATCTATGGCAATACCAGAGACTCCTATCTGTGGGAAATCATCAAACAAATTTACCCAAGAACTACCTGCATCAGTAGATTTCCAAATGCCACCCGCAGGAGCACCTACATACCAAGTGTCTGGGTCGTTAGGATCCACGGCAATGGCATTAACTCTTCCTTGGCCAGGAAGTCTTCCTGCAAAATTACCAGCGTTAAATGGGCCAATAGAGGTCCAATCACTAATTGGATTATTTTTTAAAGTACTCGATTGTTTATTCTTAAAGCTCTGCCATAGCTGTTCCGTAGAAGGTAAATTGCCCTGAGCATCTACTTGGTATTTCCAATAATTTTCCCATCGCATAAATGGTTTAAAGCCACTTCCTTTTTTGGTGTGGTCCTTACCTTCCCAGTATTTGTGGAAAGCTTCAGAAATTTCATCTATACTATAGGGTTGATCAGCAGTCTTCGCGGTAGGGCCCTTTTTGGCATTTAATTCGGCCATCCAGGGGGCGCTCTCTATATACTGCGCCTCAACAAAAGAGGCCGTAAAAAGACAGATAAAAAGGAATTTCTTTATCATTTCAGTTTTTTTGTAAATATGCAGAAAAATACGGCAATATTCAATTTTATTTGATTAAGAGCCCCTTTTTAACATAGAAATACACTCCCCATAGAAAACAAGGTCTCCCAAGTAATGTATAGTCGAAATAGCACCCTAAAACTTTCACATTATATTAGGAATAGAAAATAGTAACTTTGCGAGGTAAGTAAATTGAATGAAAACGTTTTTATCTATACTATGCTGTATGCTATGCAGCAGTTCCCTTCTAGCACAGACCGATTCTCTTGTGCCGCAGAAACCACCAAGAGCAGAGACTGACCTACAACAAGACAGTTTACGGCCCCAAAAGAAACCCAAGGCCGCAGCTTCAAATGGTATTAGCAT
>CAZWVO010000049.1:0-8809 GCA_964637535.1 uncultured Flavobacteriaceae bacterium | reverse complement strand
GTTAAATATGTAGTATAACAGCTACTAAAATCCTACTTTTTCTTTTGCTTCTTATTGAAATGAAATACATAGGTAGCACTTACCCCAATATGCAGATTTCCGTCATTAAAATTAAAATTATTTGGCGTCAAGGTAATTACTGTTGCCTCATCAAAACTTCTTGTATTGGTTAGGGAAAATTGTAAAATAAGGTCACTTACTTCCCAATTAACTCCCAAAGCAAAGGGACCAAATCCATGTATTCCTTCTACTGGGTTAGCCACATAATAATACTCTGAAGCTATTGAAACATGACCTCCTAATTTATATCTGGCGCCAAAACCCATGGCAAAATGGTTATTGTCATCCTCAGGAAATTGTTGAGAAGCCCTATAAACATATGTAGGAGCCAATTGCAAAGAAAAATTTGGAGTAAACTTTCGGGCAAACAGAAACTGCGACGTATAGGAAAATCTTTCGGAGGAATCTTCTGGCAATATCACATGATTAAAACTTCTGGTTAGATACGATACACTTTGAACGAAGGTAATACCAAAAGGTGTCTTATCATTGTCTTGTCGCTGTCTTAAAAGCCGGTATTTTCCAAAGGCGTTAAATGTACCATCAAAAGTAGCACCGCCTATCCCTGCTGTAAAACGATCTGTAAAAGCGTATTCCAAACCAAAGCGCGCTGTAACCCTATCTGCGGCAAAACTCTGAGACTGACTATTAGGTGTATTCCAAAATTTAGTATTCACATTAAACTCCAGTACCCTAGCCTTGCGTGTTTCTATAGATTGCCCAAAAGTGATTCTATTGGCTTTAAATGTAGCTTGAGTATATTGAGGTTCATCTGGGAATTCCTTATCCAAAAGATCAATCAAATCTTGTGAATTCGCAACATGAATTCCAAAAATTAGCAGTAGAACGAGATAGATTGCTTTATTGTTCTTCATAAGGCTCGTATTCAAATCTAAATTTAATCTTGATAATTTTAGCAATATTTCGCGCTAAAAGCGCTGGTACTTTGATGTCGTAATCTACAATACCTACTTCAAATTCTCCGGACAAAATATAACGGTCATCAACATTTTCTATTTTAGTCTTGATACCCACATCTTTGGTAATCCCATGAAAGGTCATATTTCCTTTAACCACTTTTGTCTGCGTGCCTTCTAGAGATGCATCAAAATCCGGGATTTTGCCTTCAAATTGTAGTTTGGGGTAGATATCAGATTCCACATAACTCTCGTTAAAATGTTCTTCCATTAAGGCTTTCTTAAAAACAAATGCCCGCATCAACATATTTACAGCAATTCTGTTATCTTCTAAATTAATTATGCTTAATACTTGGTTGTTGGTGGCCTCAATATTCTCAACGGCGGTATAGGAAAAAAAGGAAACCTGCCCCTGACGCGCAATAATTCTATTTTCTTCTTGAGCATACCCAAGAATGCACATTAAAAAAAAGAATAGTGGAGTTATTTTATTCATTGGTTTCTTCCTTAACTAGCATACAGTTTAACAATATTACATCCATTAGAAAGCCTTTGCAAATACCTTTTATACGAACAGTTTGGCCTGGTTTTAATTTTTTCAGTTCCCTTGTTTTATATCTTACCATTTCACAAATAACATGAGAAGAATCGTTTTTGGATTGTAACAACACCGAATACCGGTTGTTGTTCTCGGTAATTTCTTTAATGACTCCTTCAACTTCAATTGTCTTTTCTACATAGGTAGCATTAGCCAAAGACTCGTCTGACTGAAATAATGCTAATAATTTATCGGAACTTATTTCAATCTCTGGCTTTACATGGGTAATATCTACTTGTGGTTTGTTATAAACACCGATGTAAAAGTAAAATAACACCTGAAGCAAAACAAGCAATACTATTATTCTTATATATCCCTTTCTACTCATTTGGCAGCTTCAATCATTTTTAATACAATGAAAGTGAAGAAGGGTAACCAAGAAACCCTTCTTCCTAAAACAAAGCTATTCGTAGCCATTGTTTCAATTTTAATCATAACAATTTTCTTCCCTGGTTATTTTCTTTCATAGTACAAAGCACACTATTTTAGTCGTATACGGTACTATAAAACTACTTGAAAAGGAAATTAAGACTTTAAAAAGGAATTATTCAGGTTAAAAAAAGTACATCCTGGCAGGTATACTAGTTAAAACCATTGTACCGCAGCTACTCATATAGATCATCTTTATTTGCCTTACACAGTGCTACCAGAAAATTACCCAGCTTAGTGGTTACATCTTTAAAATACCGTTCTCCTTTTTCTTTAGTAGCCTGTATTGGATTTCCAACTCCCGTATCTTCACTAATCTGAGACCACTTGCGTTCTGCCCACACCCAACCTTCGGAAAAGGATTTTATTTTATGTTTTTTAGATGCACCTATACCCCAGGCTTCTTTAGGCAAAACCAGCTCTGGTTTAAGATATAACATTAAACTGGTTTCCATTTCATCGGCATGATCTCCAGCTTCTGCAAAATATTCCGCCTTATCTAAAGACTGAAACCAGTTTGAAAAGCAAATGAACATTTTTGGAAATTGCAAACCCAATTCTCGAACTAAGGGCTTAAAATTATTACCCCCATGACTATTAAAAATAAGCAACTTATGTATTCCCTGCCTGTTTAACGTGGTTATCACATCCGATAAAATGGCCAGCTGCGTAGTAGGGTTTAAATTAATATCTAAGTAGATATCCGATTGTCCGGTGTTTACTCCAAATGGAATAGTAGGAAGTACAACGGGCTTAGCACCTTGTTCCCAAGCAATACGTGCCGCTTCTGCCGCCAAGGCGTCACTTTCATATATGTCTGTGGCATACGGCAAATGATAATTGTGTGCCTCTGTAGCACCCCATGGTAAAATAGCCATATCAAAACTAGCGTCTTTTAAGGCTTTCCAATTGGTTTCTGCTAAAATATATGGTCTCATCTGTTACTCAAAAAGATCTATATAGTACGCGCATGTATAGGGACTGCACAGTGCATCCCGTTCCTGAAGGCGCCAATACTTTCGTTTTCCACTCTTTAAAAAGGTAAAGGTGGTGGTATGAGTTACTACACCACAACAACTTTTAGTATAGAGTTCCAAGTAGCCCTCAAAACGAAGTGTCTTAGCATCTACTTCTGTCAATATACCATCAATCTTTAGATACTCTTCTTTATCCTTTGAATACTGAGATCCTTCAATTTTAAGTTTACCATCTTCCTCTATAACCGTTGCCGTTCCGTACCCATCATAAATAAATTGGGTTCCAAAAACATGCTCTCCTACGAGTGATGAAATCTCTTCTTGTTGCCCAAAGCAAGATATTACTACTCCTAATAAGCACCATATTAGTATTCCTTTTTTCATATTATTTATATTGAAATGAGTTTATCTTTATCAACCTCTTTTTCTATAAGAGTAAAATAAATACCGCCCAAAATGGTCATCAAAAAATACGTGCCTACTAGCAGATATCCCAAGGGAAGATAGGTATTTATTCCAAACCAATCTCCCGTACTTCCAAGCCATACAATACCGGCAACTCCTCTGATTACTTCTATCCAAACTCCAACCTTACTCCTATCCATTAATGACGTATATCCGTAGATTCCAACGAAAATAAAGGCTCCAAAAAGAAAGCGGTTTACTACACTAATTTGACTAAAATTAAAAAACATAAATAACATGAGTCCCAAGGTGGTAAACATCTGAAATATAGCATATCCCTTTAAGGCCTCAGAAGCCGGGGTTTGATAGCGTTTAAAACCATACACATCTTTAATGATGGGTATAGGAAACTTATCTTTCACATCTGCAGGGCGCCATCCGGTAGGCATAAACCAAATCCTAAACTTATCCCATACATTTTTTGTTCTCCAAGCATCTTTAAGCAAACGCCAAATATGTTGGAAATTAATCAATACAGGGTTCCAAGTAGCTGCAGGTTTTAATACCCCGTATTGCGGGGGAACGGTAGCTAACTCTTCTTGAAAAGTACCAAACCACCTATCCCAAACACATAAAATTTGACCTAGATTTTTATCAATATACTCTGGATTTATTGCATGATGAACGCGGTGCTGCGAAGGTGTCACAATAAGGTATTCTAACCATCCCATTTTACCAATATGCTGCGTATGATACCAAAATTGGGCAAACAAATGTATGGGTGCTAGGATTGCAATAACCTTATTTGGCACTCCTAAAAGCGCTGCAGGTATTAACAGCAGCGGAAAATAACCTATTAAATTAGAAATGGATTGACGTAAGGCACAAGCCAGGTTAAACTCTTCACTACTGTGATGAATTACATGCTGATTCCAAAAAAAGTTAATGCTATGACTAAGCCTATGATTCCAATAGCCTGCAAAATCAATTGCTATAAAAGCAATACCCCATACTGCCCAGTTCGCTTTTAGTTCTGTAAGTGCGAGATGTTCTAAAAGAAACGGATAAGAAAAAATAATTATTCCTAAGCCTAGTGTATCTTTTATAATATTGGTAAAACCAGAACTAATACTAGATACGGTATCCATAACCTTATACTTCTGATTTTTAACAAAATACCCGTACCCTATCTCTATGGCAAGTAACACCACAAAAAACGGAATAGCATATAAAAGTGCATTGGCGTACGCTTCCATGTTTGGTTTACTTTTTGGGCTTTTTCACCCCGGCTTTAATAGGAATAGTTAGAGCATTTTCCTCTGGAGGAATAGGACAAGAATAGTCTTTGTTATAAGCGCAATAGGGATTATACGCCCGGTTAAAATCGATCTCAATAGTATCTCCTTCTGGAATAAGGAGGTCTATAAACCTGCCTCCTCCATAGGTTGTATCGCCGTTAGTACCATCTGTAAAGGGCAAGAAAAGATAATTCTTATAGGTTTCACTATCTCTAGAGTCATGGCTTTGATAAATTTGTAAGCTGTGTTCTTGTCCATCAATACTAAAAACAGCTGTTCCGTACAACTCATAAGTAGGTAAGCGCTTCGTGGTTGTCTTCATTTGAAAGGGAAACGCATTTAAGGTCCGTGTAAATTTAGCTATTACTGTATACTTATTGTCGATATCAAAAAAGTCATGTCCCTTAAAGGATGTAGCATTTTCCCTGAGTGGAGATTCTTCAGGGTCTTTGTATTCTTCAGTAAGGTATTCCTGAAACTCCAATGCCGTTTTTGGCCATTTTACTTCTTTTGGAGCACTGGTGCTTGTAGTAGCATTTACCTTTTCCGAAAGCTTAATTAGAACATCTGGGCAAACATCGCGCATTTTTGTTGCTACAAAGATTCCTATTTGTCTCCCGTCTATTTCTTCATTGTCTAAATCTAAATTGGTGTCTGCAAGAAACTTTTCTTTGTGCGGAGTTACAGCACCCAGTATACATAATCCAATGCTTTCAATAAGCGCTTCTCCTTCTTCTACAGCAATAGTCTTATCTACACATGTACAAGAGCTATCTACTATCTCGTCCATATAGCTTTGAGCATTTACCCAAGTTATACTACATAAAAACCCTATAGTACATATAATTTTTTGCATTAGCTAACTGTTTGTATCCAAACAAAGATAGCAAAATGATTTTGAGGTATTTAAGCACTAAACACACTATATCAGATACATGACAGCGATTTACCGTTCTATTACAGTACTGGTATTAGAACCACGATCTTAAGTAATGCCTGATTTATTTATGTTGAAGAAATACGGACTTAATCGCGCATCAATCTAAAAAGAATGCGTACTATAATAAGTCCAATCACAATATAACTCCAGGCAGACATCCCGCTAGATTTTTCTTCCTGAGCTACAGTAGCCCTTGCGGCTAATTTTTGCATTTCTTTAGGGTCCTGAAGAAAACTTTTACAGTTATCTACAAAATCTGGTTTTCTTAAAGTTAAAGAACAGACGATACCCGTATTAGGATCAAATTTTCTGTTTTCACAGCGTTTGCAAAAGTTCAGTTGTTGTTTAAGTTCCATAACTTGAGATTTGTAGGTTAAGTGAATTATACTAACGGCTAAGCGTTCTTATTATTATGACAACTTACCTAAGTTGTGGGCAATTGAACGATTTAAACCGTTTTCATCATGGAACTACCTATGCTCCCCCTTGTTTGTACTATTATTTACTGGTATGGTCTAGTTGTCATTTCGAGCGAATTTTCGAGCCACGAGAAAATTTGTATCCCGTAGTCTCAGGGAAAACCCTGATTTTTTTATTTCAGGGAATTCCCTGAATTATATCTTACTTATATACAGCAACTTGCAATTGTAATTGTAAAAACAAGAATTATGAAAACTTCAATAATACTACTTACTCTTATTGTTCTAAATACCTCAGCACTCCTGTCGGAAACCTTGGCCGTTTGGGTCAAAGGCATAAACTCTTGGGTTTTTGTTGCCTTTGAGATTGTACTCTTACTTATGCTATATCTCAATTACTTACTTAAAGGTTTACGGGAAATTGGAAATATAGACCTTAGCGGAATCGATTTATTTGTTGTTACTCCAAAGGATAGAACTCAGGGAAAACCCTGAGTTTTTTATTTCAGGGAATACCCTGAAGGCTTTAAAGCAGGCTAGAAATATCTTGCAGGCATAACTTTTAAAACCATAATGTGATGAAAACCATTTTGAAAATATCCTTCTTGTTCCTCCTCTTTATAGCATTTAGTTGTAGTAAAGATGATGCGCCAACACCGGAACCTATTGTGCAACCAGAGCCAGAAGCCGTAAACCAAGCACCATCAATAGTATCCTTAATTGCTCCAGCGGCGGATGCAAAAAATGTTGATATACGCCCTACTTTTAGGTGGGAGGCGGCTATTGATCCTGACGGCGACCAAATCACCTATGAAATTTACGCTGATACCACGGCTACACCCAGTACTTTGATTAGCGCAACAGCCGAGACTAGTTTTGAAATTGAAGAGCGATTACATCTATTAGAAAATTACAATTGGATTGTTAAAGCTACTGATGGCAGAGGTGGTGAAAGCGAAAGTGCAATTCAGAATTTTGAAACAAGGACAGTTATTACCTCAAATGCAACGACAACCCCTGGCTTTGACAAAAGAATTTTGCATAGTTCAACAACATTTAATAATAAAATTTGGGTAATTGGAGGATTAAGTCTGAATAGTCCTAGTCCTTTAAATGATGTTTGGAGTAGTGAAGATGGCATAGATTGGAACCTGGTTACAGCCTCTGCAGATTTTGCACCTAGAAATGGTCATAAGACTTTTGCATTTGATAATAAGTTGTGGCTTATTGGTGGTTTTGTGAATGGTGTTGGAAATACAAAAGAAGTATGGAACACTGATGATGGAATAACATGGAATTTGGTAAGTCCCGAAGCGGGTTTTAGTTCAAACAGTTTAGAAGATTTGGTTGTATTCGACGGCAAAATGTGGGTAATAAATGGGGAGGTTTGGTTTAGTGAAGACGGGTTGGTTTGGTCTTTAGCACACGATGATTTTGACCTGAGAGGTTCAACAACAGTATTTCAAAATAAACTGTGGAGCATAGAAGAAAACGGAACTGCTATTCATGTTTCTGAAGACGGTTTTGAATGGACTACTTTAGATACCAATATTAGCCCCATAATTTCTTCATTCAATAATATGGATAATATTTTATTAAGTTATGATGATAAATTATGGATTCTTGATGGCAGAGAACAAAAGATTGTTTTCAGTAAGGATGGTGTGTCTTGGAAAATAGCTGAAGAAAATACTGCAATTCCATTTTTACTTTTTTACACTTCAGTAATAAACGATGATAAAATCTGGGTTATTGGCGGAGCATCTGGAGGTACAAATAACTTTCAAGACGACGTATGGGTAATTAATTAAAACTAAACCCTACAATTTCGTACATTTAGTAAAAGGTCTTTAACTTAAATACTTAGTGACTATTAAGCCATCTAAAAACCAAGTTATGTTAAAAAAGTATAGCGTTTTATTTTTCTTTTTGTTTAGCATCAGTGTTGGTTTGGCGCAGACTAGGGAGATTGATAGTTTGAGGATGCTATTGGGAAATATAGAGCTTGATTCTAAAGAAACCCACTCGAACTGACATTAGGTTTTATTTTTTTAGCTGTCACATCGAGCGGAGTCGAGATGCGAGAAGTTATGAATTGGTTTCGACTTTTTTTCATTTAAAGGTTCTCGATACACTTTTCTTTATTGCTTTGCTTCTGAAGAAACCCACTCGAACTAACATTAGTTTTGTGTTTCAGCTGTCACTTCGAGTGAATTTTCGAGGCACGAGAAAATTAGTATCGAGAAGTAGTAGTACCGCAAAAACTCAGGGTTTTCCCTGAGTTTTTTATTTCAGGGAATACCCTGAAGGTTTTAAAGCAGGCTAGAAATATCTTGCAGGCATAACCTTTAAAACCATAATGTGATGAAAACCATTTTAAAAATATCCTTCTTGTTCCTGCTCTTTATAGCATTTAGTTGTAGTAAAGATGATAACGAAGCGGTTATGGAACCAGAAGATCCAATAGTTCAAAATAGTGCTCCATCAACTTTTGATTTATTGGGTGTAACTGATAATGCGGTGGAAGTAGATGTCCTACCCACGTTTAATTGGAATGCTGCGTCAGATCCTGATGGTGATGCAGTTACTTATGATTTATATCTAGATACGGGTGCAACGGCTGACGAGCTATACGCTGAAAACCTGACCAATACTACTTTTGAAGTAACAGAGCGATTGGCATTGTTAGAGAACTACGTTTGGCGTGTGGTTGCTAAAGATTCTAAAGGAGCTTCTACGAGTAGTACTACACATAGTTTTGATACC
>CAZWVO010000048.1:0-8888 GCA_964637535.1 uncultured Flavobacteriaceae bacterium | reverse complement strand
CATCATTACCTCTGGTAAAGAGCGACCAGTCATCAATAACAATTCAACCACCATATCCATGGTAGCTGAGTCTGATTTTCCCGGTAGTATTATGGGAAGCACATTTTTAATTTCATCTCCAAACCAATCACTTTTTAGCAACTCCTCTCTAGAGCGCATTCTTGTGACATTACCTCGTAAGGTATTTATTTCTCCATTATGGCACATATATCTAAAAGGTTGTGCCAAATCCCAAGTTGGGAATGTATTGGTAGGAAAACGCTGGTGTACTAAGGCTAAACGTGTAACTACGCTAGAATCCATAAGGTCTGTATAATATAATTTAATGTCTTGTGGCATTAAAAGGCCTTTGAAAATTATGGTTCGGGTAGAAAGACTAGGGACATAAAAAAATGGGCTTTCCGATAATTTTGAACCAATGATGGTATGCTCTGTTGTTTTACGAGCAATAAAGAGCTTTAAATTAAAATCGAAATACGATTGATTGGCGTTCTCTTTCCCTATAAAAATTTGTTTTACAAAGGGCTCCGTTTCTGTAGCTATTCTTCCAGGGACAGCCTTATTTACGGGAACATTACGCCATCCTAAAAGCGTTAACCCTTGTTTTTTTATGTTTTCTTCAAAAATGGAAATGCAATAGGTTCTCTGGTTTTCCTTTTGTGGTAAGAAAACATTGCTTACTGCATAATTGCCTGGTTTTGGAAGCTCAAAACTACATGTTGCTTTAAAGAATGCATGTGGAATATCAATAAGAATTCCTGCTCCATCTCCCGTTTTACCATCTGCACTTACAGCCCCGCGGTGTTCTAGTTTATCTAAGATCTCTAACGCCTTATGAATAATATCATTTGAGGTCTCGCCTTTAAGACTGCAAATGAATCCTGCACCGCAGTTATCGTGCTCAAATTCTGGGAGGTATAATCCCTGCTTCTTCAACTTCATATAGTAACGTATTTCTTCAAAAATATCGTTTTAACTGAATTATCTTTAACGATATGAAGTATACTATGAAAAAAATTCAGCGTACGGAATTAAGTGCTGCAAAAAATGCATTTTTACATAATTATCTATCCGTAATTAAGATTATGATAAAATAGGGTGGTATAAAAACGTTAAAGTTGTAAAAAGAGGGGTATGGGAATAAAAAACGATGGAAAAACAGATTTTTCCACTACTATACCCTGTTCCGCAGGATAAATATTAAAGTTTAAATAATTACACCCCCTATTTTTTGGGGGTGTAATTATTTACATGAAAGTAAATTTATATTAATCTCTTAATATACTTCTCGAGATTACAATTTTCTGAATCTCAGAAGTACCCTCATAAATTTGCGTAATCTTGGCATCGCGCATCAATCGCTCTACATGGTAGTCTTTCACAAACCCATTACCTCCATGTATTTGGACCGCTTCTACAGCTGTTTCCATGGCCACTTCAGAGGCGTATAATTTAGCCATTGCTCCAGAAAGGTCATAGTTGTTTCCTTGATCCTTATCTATAGCAGCTTGATACACTAAATTACGAGCAGCCTGAATTTTAGTGTGCATATCCGCTAGCTTAAAGGCAATAGCTTGGTGATTGCTAATTTCTGTGCCAAAAGCCTTTCGCTCTTTAGCATATTTTTTGGCTAGTTCATATGCACCTGCAGCGATACCCAGCGCTTGCGCTGCAATTCCTATTCTTCCTCCGGCTAAGGTTTTCATGGCAAACTTAAAACCAAAACCATCGTCTCCTATTCTATTTTCTTTAGGAACTTTAACATCATTAAAAATTAGAGAATGGGTATCGCTACCACGAATGCCTAATTTATTTTCTTTAGGTCCAATTTCAAAACCAGGCATGCCTTTCTCCACTATTAAGGCATTAATCCCTTTATGCGCTTTTTCTTTATCAGTCTGAGCAATAACTAGGTAGGTAGAAGCCGTATTACCATTGGTAATCCAATTCTTAGTCCCATTAATTACGTAATGGTCTCCTTTGTCTATTGCCGTTGTTTTTTGCGATGTAGCATCGCTTCCAGCTTCCGGTTCTGATAAACAAAAGGCTCCAATTTTTTGTCCAGAGGCTAGTGGCGTAAGATATTTTTCTTTTTGCGCTTCATTGCCAAAGGTTTCTAAGCCCCAGCACACTAAGGAATTATTTACAGAAACAACTACAGAAGCAGAAGCGTCTATTTTGGAAAGCTCTTCCATAACCAAAACATAAGACAGGGTGTCTAAACCACTTCCGCCAAATTTTGGACTTACCATCATTCCCATGAACCCTAAGGCTCCCATTTTTTTAACTTCTTCTGCTGGAAATTCCTGGGCATCGTCGCGTTCAATTACTCCGGGTAAGAGTTCTTGCTGAGCAAAATCACGCGCAGCCTGTTGAATCATTTGTTGCTCTTCCGATAACGTAAAATTCATAGTCTCTGTGTATTTGATAAAAAAGGTTTCCAAATATACGTTTATGTTGTAAAATATTCAATGAATATTCAAAGCATTTGAGAATTATTTAATCTTTAGGGGTCCATTTTTTTCAGAAAAAGGCAATCCCATATTAATTTAAGGATAGCGTTTTAAACCAATCCAATATTTCTATATTTGCTGGGCTTAAGAAGAAACAATTGAACGTTATGAAACAGCATTAGCTTTGTTCGGAAGAAGATGTAAGTGAACAGCAAAGGAATACAAAATAATATGTTGCCTAAATTTTTAATACCTCAATTGTAATGAAGGAATTGCTAAAGAAATATGTGAAGAAAGCCCCGGAAATTGTTTTTAATTGGAAAGACTCAGAAACCGAAGCGGAGGGTTGGACAGTTATTAACTCCTTAAGGGGAGGAGCCGCAGGTGGTGGAACAAGAATGCGGAAAGGCTTAGATATGAATGAAGTACTTTCTTTGGCAAAGACCATGGAAGTAAAATTCACGGTATCTGGGCCGCCCATAGGAGGAGCCAAATCTGGGATTAATTTTGACCCTGAGGACCCTAGAAAAAAAGGAGTTTTAAAGCGATGGTATAATGCGGTTGCTCCGCTGCTTAAGAGTTATTACGGCACTGGTGGCGACCTTAATGTAGATGAAATACATGAGGTTATTCCTATCACAGAAGAGGCAGGTGTATGGCACCCACAAGAAGGTGTTTTTAACGGGCACTTTAGACCTACCGAAGCAGATAAAATTAATAGAATAGGACAACTAAGATTGGGTGTTATTAAAGCGCTAGAAAGCAATAATTATTCTCCCGATGTAAGTAAAAAATACACTGTTGCAGATATGATTACTGGTTTTGGCGTAGCTGAGGCGGTAAAACATTATTACGAAATATATGGTGGAGCTATTGCAGGAAAACGAGCAGTAGTGCAAGGGTTTGGTAATGTAGGAGCTGCAGCGGCTTTTTATTTAGCGCAAATGGGTGCTAAAATAGTGGGAATTATTGACCGTAACGGAGGTGTTATTAAGGAAGAAGGATTTTCTTTTGAACAAATTAAAGCCTTATTTCTTGAAAAGGATGGGAACAGTTTGAATGCAGGACAGCTGATTCCGTTTGAAGAAATTAATAAACAAATCTGGAGTCTGCCTACCGAAATTTTTGTGCCATGTGCAGCTTCTCGGTTAATTACTAAGAAGCAGATAACAACGATGATAGCTTCGGGATTAGAAGTAATAAGTTGTGGTGCCAATGTGCCTTTTGCAGATAAAGAGATTTTTTTTGGCCCCATTATGGAATATACCGATGAGCGCGTAAGTCTTATTCCAGATTTTATTTCAAATTGTGGGATGGCCCGGGTTTTTGCCTATTTTATGGAACGTAGAGTGGCTATGGATGATGAACATATATTTAACGACACCTCTGATGTTGTACGAAAGGCAATTTTAAATATCTTTAGCCAAAATTCATCGAAAGTAAATTTAAGTAAAACGGCATTTGAGATTGCCCTAAAACAACTCGTATAATTTTAAACTAACCTTTTTATGGAGACCATTATAATCATTGTTTTTTTAGCAGGGTATCTGGCAATTACCCTAGAGCATAATCTTAAGATTGACAAACTAATTCCGGCCTTAGCCATGATGGCCATTTTATGGGCCATTATAGCCCTTAATCATATGTCTGTGTTTGATGTTAATGCAGAATTAAGGCAACTAGAACCAACACATATAGAGGAGATCTTGCTGCATCATCTAGGAAAAACTTCGGAGATATTGGTGTTTTTATTGGGGGCAATGACTATTGTAGAAATCATAGATTATTTTGATGGTTTTGCCACCATTAAGGGATATATAAGAACAAGAAGCAAAAGAAAATTATTATGGCTTTTTGCTATTTTAGCCTTTATTCTTTCCGCAATTATAGATAACCTAACAGCAACTATTGTGCTGGTTACCATACTTCAAAAAGTAATTAAGGATAGAAATACACGCTTATGGTTTGCTGGGATGACTATTATTGCGGCAAACGCAGGAGGAGCTTGGTCGCCCATAGGCGATGTTACTACTACGATGCTGTGGATAGCAGATAAGGTTTCAGCAGGAAAACTCGTTGTTAATGTATTGGTGCCATCTATTGTATGTATGGTTGTACCTACTGTGGTTGCTTCTAGATTTAAGGTTTTTAGTGGAGAGATTGAGGCTGAAATTAAGGAGGAAAAAGCAAAATCTAGGTTTGGTTCTACAATGCTATATTTAGGCCTTGGAGCTATTGTTTTTGTTCCGTTTTTTAAGACCATAACGCATTTGCCACCTTATGTAGGAATGATGTTATCTTTGGCCGTTGTAGCTACATTTGCCGAAATTTATAGCAGTTCAAAGTTTAGTATTTCTTCAGTTCATAGTGATGGTCATGATGTAGGAGGGCATCATAGTCCAGTACATCATTGTCTATCTAAAATAGAATTACCTAGTATTCTTTTCTTTTTAGGAATTTTAATGGCGGTTGCTGCTTTGGAATCTTTAGGATATCTATTTAATTATGCAGGAACGCTAAATACGGCAATTCCGAATACGGACATTGTAGTTATGCTATTTGGTATAGGTTCTGCGGTTATTGATAATGTTCCATTAGTTGCTGCTAGTATGGGAATGTTTTCTGAACCTACCGATAATCCGTTATGGCATTTTATTGCGTATTCTGCAGGAACAGGTGGTAGTATGCTCATTATAGGTTCTGCTGCAGGGGTAGTTGCTATGGGTATGGAAAAGATAAGTTTTTTCTGGTATTGTAAAAAAATTGCTTGGCTTGCGTTTATTGGTTTTGCTGCAGGAGCGGTAGTATTTATTTTATTGAGAGATTTTGTGCTATACGCATAATTTAATAGATAAAATACCGTTATTAAGGCAACTTTAATGAATGAAATTTATGTTATTGTTTCAAGATCCAATTGAAGAAGCCGGCATAGGAGAGACGCTATCCGAAGAAAAAACACTTTCTGTTATTGATTTAATTGTCAATGGTGGTGCTGGAAGTGTGATTATTATTTCCGTACTTTTTGTATTGCTCTTTGTAGCACTTTATATTTATTTTGAACGCATTTTTGCAATCAAAGCTGCTTCAAAAATCGATAAGAATTTTATGAATCAGATTCGAGACCATGTGACCAATGGGAAGCTCGAAGCGGCTAAAATTTTGTGTGCACAAACCGATTCTCCTGTTGCTCGTTTAACAGAAAAAGGCGTATCGCGTATAGGAAAACCCCTAGACGATATTAATACTGCTATTGAAAACGCAGGTACTTTAGAAGTATACAAGCTAGAAAAAAACGTGAGTGTATTAGCTACAGTGGCCGGTGCTGCTCCAATGATTGGTTTCCTGGGAACAGTAATTGGTATGATTTTAGCATTCCATGAAATGGCCAGTAGTGGCGGACAAGCAGAAATGGGATCTTTAGCCTCTGGTATTTATACTGCAATGACCACCACAGTAGCCGGATTAGTTGTGGGTATTATTGCGTATATAGGATATAATCACCTCGTCAATAGAACGGATAAAGTGGTGCATAAAATGGAAGCCAACGCGGTTGAGTTTCTAGATTTGTTGAATGAACCGCTATAGGACAGTACTATGAAATTAAAAGGAAGAAATAAAGTAAGTCCGGAGTTTAGCATGTCGTCTATGACCGACATTGTTTTTCTCTTATTGGTGTTCTTTATGCTTACTTCTAATGCGCCCAATGCGTTAGACCTATTACTACCTAAAGCAAAAGGAAAATCTACCAATCAGCAGAATGTGTCTGTGAGTATTAACAAAGACCTAGAGTACTTTGTAAACAACGAGAAAATAAACGGAGAATACATAGAAATTGAATTAAAAAAAGCACTGGAAGGACAAGAAAAGCCCACTATTATTCTTAGGGCGGAAGAGAATGTTGCTATTAAGGAAGCCGTAAATGTTATGGATATCGCAAATAGGAACAGCTACAAAGTTATTCTGGCGGTGCGCCCTAATTAATGTCTTTAGATACAGAACACAAGAAAAAATCTTTTACACTTACTACCGTATTGTTGAGTGCGCTATTATTGTTGCTCTTCTATATTGGGTTAACGTATATGGATCCTCCAGAAGAGAACGGTATTTCCGTGAATTTTGGTACTACAGATTTTGGTAGCGGTACCGTACAGCCCAAAGAAAAAATACGTTCAGAACCCCTAGATACGCCGCCAACTCCGGTACAACAGCAAGAAGAAGTACAAGAAGAGCAGGAAGAGGTCCCAGAAGAAACAGTTGCGGCAGAACAACCTTCAGAAAAAGTACTTACACAAGAGAGTGAAGAGAGCATTCGTATTAAACAACAGCAAGAAGCGAAACGAAAAGCCGCCGCCGCAGAACGTAAAAAACGTGCTGAGGCAGAACGTGTAGCCCAAGAAAAAAGAGAAGCTGCAGAAAGGGCGCAACGGGAGAAGGATGCCAAAAAGAAAGAATTAGACGAACTTATGGGTGGCCTAAACAAATCTGACGGAAATGCCAGCGGAAGTGAAGGAGATGATAACCGGGCAGGAGATAAAGGTCAACCTAATGGAGATCCCTATGCGGCTAGTTATTATGGTGGCCCCGGTTCTGGAAATGGAGGTTCTGGAGAAGGTCTAGGAGGACGTTCTGTAGTAAGTAGAGGTAAAGTACCGCACAACTGTAATCAAGAAGGTAGAGTAGTAGTTAAAATTGTGGTAGATCGGAATGGTAAGGTAATTAGTGCTACACCAGGAGTAAAAGGAACCACTAATAATGATCCTTGTTTATTAGCACCTGCAAAGCAAACCGCCCTTAAATACAAATGGAATCTTGACTCCAAAGCGCCAAGCAAACAGGTAGGTTGGATTGTAGTGAACTTTAAGTTAGGCGAATAAGAGTGTATCGTATCACAAAAAGAATATA
Organism: uncultured Flavobacteriaceae bacterium; assembly: GCA_964637535.1. Classification (GTDB taxonomy): domain Bacteria; phylum Bacteroidota; class Bacteroidia; order Flavobacteriales; family Flavobacteriaceae; genus CANMSI01. Next base: position 1,533 of record CAZWVO010000048.1, on the reverse strand, counting down.
CATTTGCAGGCCAATACCTAAGCTATGACGTATCAGGAAACCCTGGATTGGTTGTTTGTTCAATTGCCAATGTACCAACAACAGGGGAAAAGTGCATTTAATGCTAAGTTAGATGGTATTATATCGCTTTCTGCTCATTTAAATCATCCAGAAAAAACGTTTAAGAGTATTCATGTTGCAGGAACCAATGGAAAAGGATCTAGCAGTCATATGCTTGCTTCCATATTGCAAGAGGCAGGTTATAAAGTAGGCTTGTATACGTCTCCTCATCTTAAAGATTTTAGAGAACGTATTAAAATTAATGGAACGCCAATAGACCAAGAGCGCGTGGTACATTTTGTAGCAACGCATAAGTCTTTTTTTGAAGCGCTGAAACTTTCATTTTTTGAAATGACGGTGGGGATGGCATTTGACTATTTTGCGCAAGAAGAAGTAGATATTGCCATTATAGAAGTAGGTCTTGGAGGGCGCTTAGATGCCACTAATATTATTACCCCCGAAGTAGCATTAATAACCAATATTGGATATGACCATACTGCCCTTTTGGGGAATACGATGGAGGCTATTGCTCAGGAAAAAGCAGGCATAATAAAAAACGGAGTGCCTGTGGTAATTAGTGAGTATCAAGAAGCTGTAGCAGCAGTTTTTAAGGATAAAGCCTTGCAAATGAATGCGCCAATCTGTTTTGCTGCTCATGAAATTAAGCAAACCTATAGTACCTCCTTGTTGGGGCATTATCAAGATAAAAATTTAATAGGAGTACAAGCTACTTTAAAAGCCTTAAAGGGTTTTAAGATAACAGCGGAACATCTTAAAAATGGCCTTCTTAAGGTAGTAGGAAATACGGGACTCTTGGGTCGCTGGCACATTCTAAATACACAGCCCAAGGTAATTTGCGATACCGCACATAATAGGGAAGGCCTTAGGGTAGTGATGGAGCAACTATTAGAAGAAAAGTACACCACGCTACATATTGTTTTGGGAATGGTGGCTGACAAAAAACCAGATGCCGTACTACCGTTATTTCCTAAAGACGCGCACTATTATTTTTGCAAGCCAGCTATCGCAAGAGGCTTAGCTGTTAACATATTGGAACATAAGGCAGCTTCTTTTGGCCTTAGGGGACAGGAATTTGACTCCGTAGCATTGGCCTATAAGGCTGCCTTAGCACAGGCTAAAGCAGATGATTTAATATTTATAGGAGGCAGCACATTTGTTGTAGCAGAAGTGCTATAAGAATTTCTATTTTTTTCTTTTGGTGAACTAAAAATCTATCTTATATTTGCACTCCTATTTAGCGATAGGTTTTTTATTGAAAGGGCTCTTAGCTCAGTTGGTTCAGAGCACCTGCCTTACAAGCAGGGGGTCACTGGTTCGAATCCAGTAGGGCCCACACAGTAAAAACAAAACCTCCAAGAAATTGGAGGTTTTTTTGTTTTGGGACTAGCCCGTTTCTAAAACTTAACGATTTCTTCAATAGATACTGGTTACCGGTTCGAAGTTTCAAACTTGGAACAGCTTGCTTATTAATAT
>CAZWVO010000047.1:0-9050 GCA_964637535.1 uncultured Flavobacteriaceae bacterium | reverse complement strand
GTTTTGCTGTAGGCCTATCTATTTTGTTTATTGCAAAAACAATAGGCACTCCGGCTGCTTGCGCATGGCTAATAGCTTCTTTGGTTTGCGGCATAATATCATCATCTGCTGCAATTACAATAATAGCAATATCCGTAACCTGAGCCCCACGTGCACGCATGGCAGTAAAGGCCTCGTGACCCGGAGTATCTAAGAATGCCATTTTTTGGCCGTCTTCTAAACTTACTCCATACGCCCCAATATGCTGTGTAATACCCCCGCTTTCACCGGCGATTACGTTTTCTTTTCTAATATAATCTAACAGGGATGTTTTACCGTGATCTACATGCCCCATTACCGTAACAATTGGTGCTCTTGGCAATAAATCTTCTTCTGCGTCTACTTCTTCTACAATAGCTTCTTCAATCTCTGCAGAAACAAACTCCACTTCATATCCAAACTCGTCAGCTACTATAGATAAGGTTTCTGCATCTAACCGTTGGTTCATGGTCACCATGATTCCTAACGACATACATGCGCCTATAATTTGTGTAGTAGGCACATCCATCATGGTAGCTACTTCACTGGCGGTAACAAACTCGGTTACCTTAAGAATTTTACTATCCAGTTCCTGCTGCTCCAGATCCTTTTCGGTCTGCTGCCTGTGTTGGTCTCTTTTATCTCTTCTGTATTTAGCGCCTTTTCCTTTTTTGGATTTCCCTTGAAGTTTTTCTAGGGTCTCGCGCACTTGTTTTTGAACTTCTTCCTCTGTAGGCTCTACCTTGTTAACAGCAGCACGTTGTCCGGGTTTCTTACCACGTCCTCTACCACCATTATTTTGGCCTCCTCCAGTATTACTAACAATTCTTCTCCTACGCTTTTTACGATCGTTGTTATCCTTATTAGCATCTTTCTTTGGTTCCTCCTTCTTCTTCTTGGGTTTATCAAACTTGGAAAGATCTATTTTATCGCCCATGATTTTTGGGCCAGAAAGCTTTTTATATTGGGTAGCAATCGTTTTTGGCGTTTCTTCCTCTTCGCTCTCATCGGTTTCCACTTTTTCTGCAGGCGGCTCTTCTTCCTTAGCAGGAGCTTCAACAGGTTGCTCTTCTTCTTTTACCTTAGGCGCATCAACCTTAGTTGTTACTTTTTCTTCTACAGGCTTCTCTTCTTTAGCAGGAGCTTCTTCTTTTTTCTTAGGCTCTAAATCTATTTTACCTACTTGCTTTGGACCAGAAAGTTCTGCCTTAGCTTTAACTACCTCTTCTCTTGCCGCTCTTTTTTCTCTAGCTATTCGCTTTTCCTCCTGTTCCTGCTCTAGTTTTACACGTAGGGCCTCTTTTTCTTTTCGCTTTTCTTCTCCAACTTCTTTAGACGCAACTTTCTTACTCATGTCTGTCTGGAACTCATCCAGTAACACCTGGTATATTTCATTGGAAATTTTTGTAGTCGGTCTCGCATCCACTTTGTGTCCTTCGGACGCAAGGAAGTCAACCGCTCTATCCAGCGAAATATTAAGTTCTCTCAAGACTTTATTAAGTCTTATTGTTGCATTGTCTGCCATAAATAAAAATTACAATCCTATAATTTGCCGCTAATATATAGCTTAATCTTCAAATTCTTCTTTTAGAATACGTACAACTTCTAAAATGGTTTCCTCTTCTAAATCTGTACGTTTCACTAGATCATCTACATCTTGTTCCAGAACGCTACGTGCTGTATCCATTCCAATCTTCTTAAATTCTTCAATGATCCACGCATCAATTTCATCAGAAAACTCTGTCAACTCTACATCTTCTTCAACTCCTTCTCTAAACACATCAATTTCGTAGCCGGTAAGTTGCCCTGCCAATCTAATGTTGTGTCCACCTCTACCAATAGCTTTAGAAACCTCTTCTGGCTTTAGGTAGACCTGAGCAGTCATTTTTTCATCGTTCAACTTAACAGAAGAAACTCTAGCCGGACTTAAAGAACGTGTAACCAACAATTGCGGGTTATTAGTCCAATTAATCACATCAATATTTTCATTTCCTAGCTCCCTAACAATACCGTGTATTCTAGAACCTTTCATTCCTACACAGGCACCTACAGGGTCTATTCTATCGTCATAAGAATCTACCGCTACTTTTGCTTTTTCTCCAGGAATACGGACTGCTTTTTTAATGCTAATTAAGCCATCAAATACTTCCGGAATCTCTTGGAAGAACAACTGTTCTAAGAACAAAGGAGAAGTCCTAGACATAATTATCATAGGCTTGTTTCCTTTTAGCTCTACACTTTCTATAATACCTCTAACATTATCTCCTTTTCTAAAAAAGTCTGAAGGAATTTGCTTGTCTTTTGGCAAAATAATTTCGTTGCCTTCATCGTCTAACAAAATAATAGCCTTATGCCTAATATGATGTACCTCAGCCGTGTAAATTTCACCTTCAAGATCCTTAAACTGCTTATAGATCGTCGTATTATCGTGTTCGTGTATTTTAGAAATTAAATTCTGACGCAGCGCCAAGATCGCTCTTCTTCCAAGGTCGATCAATTTTACCTCTTCAGACACATCTTCACCTACCTCAAAATCGGGTTCAATTTTCTGTGCTTCAGTAAGCGAAATCTCCTCATTAGGCTCTTCTACCTTACCATCTTCTACAACAATCCTATTTCTCCAAATCTCCAAATCTCCCTTATCTGGGTTAATGATGATATCAAAGTTCTCATCGGAACCAAATTTCTTTTTCAATGCATTTCTAAATACATCTTCCAATATCGCCATAAGCGTTACTCGGTCTATAAACTTATCGTCTTTAAACTCCGAGAAAGATTCGATTAACGCAATATTTTCCATTTCGATTTACAATTAAAATTTTAGTACAACTTTTGCTTCTTCTATATCAGAAAATCCAATTTCTTGTTTTTTCTGAACCGTTACTTTTCCCTTACCCACTGGCTTAGGTTCCCTTGCTTTCCATTCCAAGGTAATACACTCTTCATCTGCTGCAGTGAGGTTACCTTCAAAGCTATCCGTGGCCGTTTTCACCTTAAGTTTTCTACCAATATTCTTTCTATACTGGCGCGGCATAAGCAATGGAGCAGTAGCTCCTGCCGAAGCAACTTCTAGTGAAAAATCTTCTTCTTCCCTATCTAAATTATGCTCTATAGCCCTGCTAACATTCATACAGTCTTTAAGGGTAACTCCTTCATCTCCGTCTAACGTAATACGAATTACATTACCTGAAGCAATGGAAAAATCAATTAAAAAAAGTGATGTGTTTGCCGCTAAAGCAGCATCTAACAACTTTTCAACCTTGGCCTTCAACATAAATATTTAAAGAATAAAAGAGGGGACAAATTGTCCCCTCATGAATACTATTATATCCTTTCAGTGGTGCAAAGATACAACTTTTTTTATCTTTTTTCCAAGCGGCGCTCTGTATTTACACAATGTATAAATCATTAATTCTCTGTAAAATATATAATGCCCATTTCCTTCTTTTAACAATAGTGTATTAAACTATGACCGTAACAGATTAAATCTTATTTTTATCCATAACAACACTTAAGCTAACCACCCATGGATTTTTTAACTTCGTACCACCTTATCATTATTGCTTCGCTTATTTTAATCCTCTCCTTTATGTTTAATGGAGTGGCTAAAAAAACAAACATCCCCTCCGTGCTCTTATTAATTATACTGGGTGTGGCCTTGCAATATATCCTTGCCATTTTTAGCGATGAAAAACCCGATGTTTTTGGCGCCTTAGAGGTTTTAGGTATTGTAGGATTAATCATGATTGTTTTAGAGGCCGCCTTAGAATTAGAACTAAAAAAGGAAAAATTAGTTCCCATACTAAAATCTTTGGCAATTGCCTTAGTCGGACTAATAGGTTCTGCTTGGATAGCTGCGTTAATTTTGCACCAGTTTATTCCTAATATGTCTATGGAAGTAGCATGGATCTATGCCACTCCTTTATCCATTTTATCTAGCGCTATTATTATTCCAAGTGTAAGTGGTTTGGTAGCCCATAAAAAGGAGTTCCATATTTATGAGAGTACATTTTCTGATATTATGGGAATAATGATGTTTTATTTCCTGTTAGGTAAACTTAACCCCGCGGAGGATGCCGGAGCGGGTGGTTTTGCGTTAAATGTATTGCTGACTATAGTCATCTCTTTAATTGCCAGTTATGCCATTATCCTCATCTTTCAGAAAATTAAGAGTCAGGCGAAACTTTTTTTACTAATCGCGGTATTATTACTGCTCTATGCACTAGGTAAGCAGCTACATCTTTCTTCCTTATTAATTATTCTAATTTTTGGTTTGGTGATTGCCAATATGAAATTGTTCTTTGGTGGAAAACTAGTTCATTTTCTAGATTACGACAAAGCTCATCAGATTTATCACGAGTTGCATATTGTAACCTTGGAAACAGCCTTTGTAGTGCGCACCTTTTTCTTTGTCATTTTTGGGTTCTCTATTGCCATAGCTTCCTTATGGAACATTAACGTAGCTATTGTAAGTGTACTTATTATCTTATCTATATATGCCATACGATTTGCTGTTCTTCGTATTTTTATAGGGGGCGATATTCTTCCACAACTCTTTATTGCACCTAGAGGTTTAATCACAGTGCTGCTATTCTATGCTATACCTGAACAAATTTTAGTTCCTGATTTTGAACCGGGAATTTTACTCTTTGTAATTATTGGTACCAGTCTAGTAATGACTTTTGCCATGATACGAGACAAGAAAAAAATGGGCACCCTTTTAGATAAAATTGATGAGGAAATAGAAGAAAGAGAACAGCATGAAGATACTGGCCACGACACTACCTCAGAAGTTGAGGAAACCAGTGCGGCAGAAGAAACTACAGAAACGGAAGTTTCGGAAGATCCAGATACCGCTGCGGATACCTCAACAGAACAAGACGATAGTATACCACCAGCTATCTAACTAAAGAACGGTAGCATTAAAAAGCAAAATCCCGATACTTTTCAGTATCGGGATTTGAATGTTGGCCTACTAGGACTCGAACCTAGAACGACTGGACCAAAACCAGCTGTGTTGCCAATTACACCATAGGCCATCACAATTTCTAACACCGCAAGTTCTTTTAGCATTAGAGCGTGCAAATTTAAAACAAAGTTTGGTACCCACAAATATTTTTGAGCACAATCCAGCTAAAATTTCACTCTTCTCCTGTTAAAGCTTTATCAAAAATGAGTTCTCATATCAGCTATAATTAGTAAATTCGCCCCAACTTGTAAATCTAAGCTTGCATGTTTGCGAAAAACTTTGAAAAATGGAACACCCTCCTTGGATGGGTCGTTTTTTTTATAGCTCTCATAGTCTATACCTTAACCGTTGAACCCACAGGAAGTTTCTGGGACGCTGGAGAATACATTGCTACCTCCGCTAAATTGCAAGTAGGCCACCCTCCTGGGGCGCCATTATTACAAATTATTGGAGCCTTTTTCTCCATGTTTGCTTTTGGAAATGATGAGTTGGTAGCACTTATGGTAAACTATGTTTCTGTGGTTTCCAGTGCTTTTGCGGTACTCTTTGCTTTCTGGATAATCACCAACCTTACGCGCAAACTAGTTAAAGAACATACAGCACTCAACAACCATCAAAGTTTGGCCGTGCTGGCTAGTGGTGTTGTAGGTGCCTTAGCATTTACTTTTTCGGATAGTTTTTGGTTCAATGCTGTAGAAACAGAAGTGTACGCAATGGCTAGCTTTATTATGTCGCTCCTGCTTTGGCTAGGACTTAAATGGACCGATAATTTAGACAATCCTAGAGGTAATCGCTGGTTAATTCTAATTGCGTTTGTAGTAGGACTTACGTTTGGAATACAGTTTATGGGCTTCCTTGCTATTCCATCTATAGGTTTACTTTATTACTTTCAACGCTATAAAAAAACCACTATTAAAAACTTTTTGCTTGCCAATATTGCGGTAGTAGCCGTTCTTATGCTAGTGTACAAGTTCTCGCTTACCTATGTTTTAAAATTGCTGGGATGGAGTGAGGTGTTCTTTATTAATAGCATTGGATTGCCCTTTAATTCGGGCACCATTATTATGCTTCTTATTTTTGTTGGTGCTTTTTGGTATGGCTTACGATATACTAGCAAGCACAACTACAGAACAGTAAATACTATTATCCTTTGTGGCATGTTTCTTTTTCTTGGTTTTTCGTCCTGGATAATGCTACCGATACGTGCAAATTCTAAGGTGGTTATTAATGAAAATAATCCTTCAGATGCCAGATCACTTTTAGCCTATTACAACAGAGAACAGTACCCTGGAGTAGACAGTCCTGTATATGGCACTTATTATTCAAATTTATTTGCGCCAGCTGGGGACGATATTGATGAGAAGCCCAAATATGAAAAGAATGAAAAGCTAGGGAAGTACGAAATTGTAAATTTATATGAAGATGCTCTTCAGGGCCCTAACGCTGATCATATTGGCCTTCTCCCTCGCTTATGGAGTGAGCAACATGCAGAAAACTATATTAAATATTATGGGGCTCCCGATTTTGAAATTAAAAGAGCCCACAGTTCCAGCAAAGAACTCAGAGGCGCCATAGACCAATTTAAAACGGGCTATGAAAATGGAGAGATAGAGGCAAAACAATACATTAATTTCTTAAGAGAAATAGGAGATTATATAGAGGTGAAACCTCCGTCTGTATGGGACAATATTGTATACATGACGGATTTTCAGTTTGGCTATATGTATTGGCGCTATTTTGCTTGGAATTTTGTAGGCAAGCAAGATGACATTCAAGGGCGTTACAACAATCATGGCAACTGGTTAAGTGGTATTAATTTTATAGATAACCTAAGGCTTCAGAGTCAGGATAATTTACCTAGCGACATTAAAAATAACAAAGGCAGAAACACCTATTTCTTTTTACCACTTATCTTAGGGATTATAGGCATCATTTTTCAAATTGCTAGGAATCCAAAACAATTTTGGGTTTTGTTTGTATTCTTTATGTTTACAGGAATTGCCATCCAATTTTACACCAACCCTTATATTTTTCAACCCAGAGAACGGGATTATTCGTTGGTAGGTTCCTTCTTTATTTTTACCCTATGGATTGGTATAGGCGTATATGGTTTGTTTGATGAATTTAGAAAACTCATTGCACCTAAGATATTAGCCCCTTCTTTGACGGTACTCTGTATTTTAGCCGTACCCTTACTGATGGCTGTACAGAACTGGGATGACCATGACAGGTCTGGACGCTATACCGCAAACTCTACGGCAAAAGCCTATCTCGATTCTACCCAAGAAGATGCAGGAGCTATGCTATTTACCATTGGAGATAACGATACTTTTCCGTTGTGGTATGTACAGGAAATTGAAGGATATAGAACTGATGTTCGCATTATTTGTACCAGCCTTTTTGCTACAGATTGGTATATAGACCAGATGAAGCATAAAGCCTATGAAAGTGATCCCATTCCTTCTCAACTTACGCACGAAAAATACCGTTGGGGTTCCAGAGATGCTATTTACTACCAACCCGTAGAAGGAATAGCAGAAAACCGTTGGAACATAAAAGATTTTATGAAATGGGTAGAAAGTGATAAACCTCAGACCAAAATAAAGAGCATTTTAGAACAACGAGGAGCGGACCTCAGCCAATATTCTGAGAGTAATTTAGATGTTGTATTCTATCCTACTAATAAGATAAGGGTTCCGGTAAATAAAAAGAACGTGCTAGAAAGCGGTTTGGTTAAGGTTAAAGACACCGCCTTAATTGTGGATTATATTGATATTGACCTACCCAAAGGAGCACTTCCTAAGAATAGGATATTGATGTTAGATATTTTAGCCAACAATGACTGGAAACGTCCAATCTATTTCTCTGGAGGAAGTTATGACGATGGCGAATATATTTGGCTTAAAGATTATTTACAGCTAGACGGTCTGGTATATAAGCTAGTACCTATTAGAACGGAAAATAGAAGCACCTATGAATTGGGCAGAATAGATACCGACTTGATGTACGGTATTGTAAAAAAATGGGGATGGGGTAATTCTGGAAGCGATAAGGTGTATCACGACACCCAAACAAGAATACAAGGCCTATCGTATAGAGGCAACTTAGCGCGTTTGGTGGAAGCTTTAATTCGCGAAGAAAAAATTGAAAAAGCAAAAGACATTATAGATATTGCTATGACCAATATGCCCGTAGAGCATTTTGATTATTATGCCTTTGTAGAACCTTTTGTAGACGGTTATTACAAGGTAGGGGAAACCGAGAAAGCCAGGGCGTTATTTAAAAAGTTAAAGAAAATATACGTAGAGCGTTTAGCGTATTATTCCAATATTCCATATGATCAGCAGCAAAGCAATTTGGATGATATTATTGCAGATATGGAAGGCTACAGCCGCAACATTGATATTCTAATGGAAAATAGAGATAATGAATTGGCGGAAAAGGAAACCCTTTCTTTTAACAATTACTTAGAGCAATTTGGACGTTTCTTCAAAACCAATGGTATTTTAGATGAGCTTGATACCCCTGTAGAACCTGAAACACTTCCCGAGCCTGAGCCGGTATCGGATAGTATGACGGCAGCAGAGGGTTCTGAAGAACCAATACCAGAAGATAGTGCATCACCACAGAATTAGTGTACGGGATACATCAATAAAAAACCTAGGGAATTAATTAAAGCCTAAACGTATTCATTTAGAATACCAATAAGGGTATTGGCATCTTGCTCTCCGCTTTGGCGCCATACCATTTCTCCTTTTTTATAGATCATTAATGTAGGCAGGCCCTTTACACGTAGCGCTTCTGAAAGTTCCTTATTTTTATCTACGTCAATTTTAATAACCTTTCCCTTATCTCCAAGGGCAGCGGCCACATCTCTAAGCACAGGATGCATAGAAGTAGATTGTTCGTTCCATTCTGCATAGAAATCTAACAGCACAGGAACGCTAAGATCAATAAGTTCACCAAATTTAGACATAAGTAAAGCTTTGGATTACAGCTCAAAAGTAATAAAAAATGTTAAAATCAGAGGCTTAGATAGCGTTTTAGAGTCTCTATATTCGTT
>CAZWVO010000046.1:0-9057 GCA_964637535.1 uncultured Flavobacteriaceae bacterium | reverse complement strand
GGGTTGTATATCGTATTGCCAAATAGTGCGTTGTACAGATTCATTAACGTACAGCTGTTTTCCATTTGGACTTACCTCAATTCCGTTGGTAGTGCCCATATTTTGTTCTAGACGTACTGGGATTCTATCTGCACCTATCATCCAAATATTTCCGGTGTTATTTTTCCAATCCGGATCACTTAAATATACAACTCCAGAGGGACTTATGGCAAGGTCATTGGGTTGGTTCATTAAAGAATCTTGAGCCCAAACAACAGGAACCCGAGTGTTTTTTTTGATTTGATATATTTTATGCCCTGCGTAGTCTGCAATATACATATGTCCTTCGTAATCAAAACGAATACCATTTCCAATACTCCCTTTAGGAAGTGTTGCATATACCACCCCTTCACCATCTTTGTTTACCTTACCTATGGTTCCCTCTTCCTTAAAATTTACAGCAAACAAACTTCCTTCCTTATCTACAGCAGGACCTTCTATACCCGTGGTAAATTCAAATTCTTTTGTAAAATCGTAGCTGTGTTGCGAGCTTGTAGCACAACAGCATAAAAGTGAACACAAGACACCTGCGAATAGGAACTTCAAATCGTTTTTAATTAAATAATGCATTAAATGAAAATGTTTCTTTAGCCCTAACCCCTTTTTCTGTACGCTGCAGGCTACAGAGTTGGTTATGCGCGTCGTGTTCAAAAAAGAGCATATAATTCTGATCTACAGCAGTCTCTAAAAATTGTTCTTTTTCTGTTAGTGTTAGTAAAGGACGCGTATCATACCCCATAACATAGGGTAATGGCAAGTGGCCTAGGGTAGGAATAAGGTCGGCAACAAAGACTATTGTTTTTCCCTTATAATTGATATGAGGAAGCATTTGTTTCTCTGTATGACCATCTACAAATAGGATTCCAAAATTTAGTTCAGAGGTTGCTACAAAAGCGGATGTCTCTCGTGCTATAAATTGTAGTTGCCCAGAGGTTTCCATTGGGATTAAATTTTCCTTTAAAAAAGAAGCTTTTTCCCTTGCATTGGGTTGAGTAGCCCATTCCCAATGTGCTTTGTTGCTCCAAAAAGTGGCATTTTTAAACGCGGGCTCATAACCACTTTTACTGGCATTCCACTGAATACTTCCTCCACAGTGATCAAAATGAAGATGGGTCATAAAAACATCGGTAATATCGTCTGGGTGAAAACCTAGGGTTTTTAAGGAATTTTCTAAGGTGTAATTTCCCCATCTGTGGTAGTAGCTAAAAAATTTATCGGATTGCTTATTACCTAAACCAGTATCTATTAGAATTAGCCTATCTCCGTCTTCAATCAGTAAGCTTCGTGCAGCAATATCTATCATATTATTGGAATCTGCTGGATTGGTGCGACTCCAAAGTGATTTGGGAACTACGCCAAACATAGCTCCACCATCTAGCTTAAAATTTCCGGTTTCAACAGGATATAGTTGCATCTTTTTTGGAATTTGAGTTGGTTCTTATGCAAAATACACAAAGCCAAAGCGATTTGCCGCTCCAAAAGGGTTTATTTAGTGTTTTTTAACAAAGTTAAGAGAATACATGCGCTGCTTGCAAAAGACCGCTAAGTTGTACAGATAAAATATTAGGTACTTTCAAATAAAAAACAGTATTTTACGGTAAACTGAAAAAACAATGCTGGAACTGGCTGGAATTATAATATTAGGGATTATAGCGCAGTGGGTTGCCTGGCGGCTTAAGCTTCCTGCAATTTTACCATTAATTCTTATTGGACTTTTTGTAGGGCCAATATCTACGCTATTATCGGAAGATGGAGCCAAATGGATAGAACCTATTTGGAATGGAGAAAAAGGACTTTTTCCAGGAGAAGGACTGTACTATTTTGTTTCCTTGGCTATTAGCATTATTCTTTTTGAAGGTGGGCTAACGCTAAAGCGTTCCGAAATAAAAACAGTAGGCCCTGTAATTACAAAATTAATAACCTTAGGCTCTTTGGTTACCTTTTTTGGAGCGGGTTTGGCGGCGTATTATATTTTTGATTTAAGCTGGCAAATGTCCTTCTTGTTTTCTGCATTAATTATTGTTACAGGACCTACGGTAATTACGCCTATTTTAAGAAATGTACCCTTAAAAAAAGATATTTCTACTGTGCTCAAATGGGAAGGGATATTAATAGACCCTATTGGCGCTTTGGTAGCCGTTTTGGCATTTGAGTTTATTAGTGTTGGAAAAGGAGAAGCATATACGCAAACAGCCCTTATTGAATTTTTGAAAATTTTACTTTTTGGTTTCACCTTTGGTTTCACCTTTGCGCATGCGTTGGCTATTGCTATAAAGAAAAGACTAATTCCGCATTATTTACTTAATGTAGCGTCTTTGTCTGTGGTCTTATTAGTTTATGTAATGTCCGACATTTTAGCGCATGAATCGGGCCTTTTAGCTGTTGTAATAATGGGAATGGTTTTGGGAAATATGGACTTACCTAACCTTAAAGAACTGCTATATTTTAAGGAGTCTTTAAGCGTTTTATTAATTTCTATATTGTTTATTTTACTTGCCGCCAATATTAATTTGAGCGATCTAGAACTTATTTATAATTGGAAAACGGCCGCACTCTTTGTGGTGGTTGCGTTTGTGATTAGGCCAATTGGGGTACTATTAAGCACCCAAGGGTCTAGTTTAAAGTTTAATGAAAAGTTATTTATAAGCTGGGTTGGTCCACGGGGTATAGTGGCAGCAGGAATTGCCTCTTTATTTGGATCCAAACTACTGCTTAAGGGAGAACCAGGAGCAGAGTATATTACGCCTCTAGTGTTTATGATTGTGTTGGGAACAGTTTTACTCAATGCAACAACAGCAAGGCTTTTTGCAAGAATGGTGGGGGTATTTTTAACCAAATCTGAAGGCGTTTTAATTATTGGCGCTTCAAAAGTATCACGCCTAATAGGAAATTACCTTAAAGTCAATAACCGCCATGTAGTGCTTATAGATAACAATTCAATGAACGTGGAGAAGGCTAAAAAATTAGGTCTTGAAGCTATTGCTGCTAATATTTATGTGGACACTCTTGCAGATAATATCGAATTGAATGATATGGGCTACCTAATGGCACTTACGGGTAACGCTGAGATAAACAAATACGCTATCAACAAATTTGGCGAACAGTTTGGAGAAAATGGGGCGTATAGACTTGTGGATACGCATGAGATTAATGATCCGGAAAATAGCCCAAGAGAAGGTCTTTTTTCACATACCGATGATTTTATCAAATTAGTAGAAGCGGCTCGAAAATATCCAGCAATACATGAAATTGTTTTGGAAGGCCAAGAACATTACGAAAAATTAATTTCCATTACTAAGGAGGATGCCGATATTATCCCCGTTTTTATCAAAAACACGGAAGGGAACATAGCCATAATTTCTTCCTATAATCAAGAAGTTAAAGAACCTCAAGAAGGAGATATCTTGGTTTATTTGGGAAAGGTTTTTGACATGGAAGAACTTTCTACTAAAACCGCAACATAAGCGTTAGTCATTCAGTTTTAATACGGCCATAAAGGCTTGCTGCGGAATTTCTACATTTCCTACTTGGCGCATACGTTTTTTACCCTTCTTTTGCTTTTCCAGTAATTTTCTTTTTCTAGAAATATCCCCTCCATAACACTTGGCAGTTACATCCTTTCTTAGAGCTTTTATGGTTTCTCTAGAAATAATTTTAGACCCAATAGCAGCTTGTATAGGAATATCAAATTGCTGTCTTGGAATAAGCTCTTTCAGCTTTTCACACATCTTTTTACCAATGTGCTGCGCATTATCTGCATGAATTAAGGCAGAAAGGGCATCTACGGGCTGCGCATTAAGTAAGATATCTACCCGTACCAGTTTAGAAACGCGCATGCCAATAGGCGCGTAGTCAAAAGAAGCATATCCTTTAGAAACCGTTTTTAAACGATCATAAAAATCAAATACAATTTCGGCTAATGGCATATCAAAGCTAAGTTCAACTCTCTCTGTTGTAAGATAGGTTTGATTGGTAATAATTCCCCTTTTATCAATACATAAAGACATCACATTACCCACAAAATCAGCCTTGGTAATAATGGTAGCTTTAATGTATGGTTCTTCCACTCGGTCTATGGTAGAAGGGTCTGGCAAATCACTGGGATTGTTTACTATTAGCGGAGTTTCGGGGTCTTTTCGCGTATAGGCATAGTAACTCACGTTAGGTACCGTTGTAATTACGGTCATGTCAAACTCGCGCTCCAGGCGTTCCTGAATAATTTCCATGTGCAACATCCCAAGAAACCCACATCGAAAACCAAAGCCTAAGGCTGCACTACTTTCTGCTGTAAATACAAGAGAAGCATCGTTTAGTTGTAATTTCTCCATAGAAGCCCTTAATTCCTCAAAATCTTCCGTGTCAACAGGGTAGATGCCTGCAAAAACCATTGGTTTTACATCTTCAAAACCATCAATTGCATTTTGCGTTGGCTTAGCGGAGTCTGTTATGGTATCTCCCACCTTCACCTCTCGGGCATCTTTAATACCAGTAATAAGATAGCCCACATCTCCCGCCTTAATTTCTGGCTTAGGAGCTTGAGTAAGTTTTAGGGTGCCTATTTCATCTGCGAAATAGCTTTTACCGGTTGCTACGAACTTTATTTTTTGTCCCTTGGTAATTTTACCGTTAATAACCCTAAAGTAGGTTTCTACACCTCTAAAAGGATTGTACACAGAATCAAACACCAAAGCTTGTAAAGGCTCTTCTAGTACTCCTTCTGGACTAGGAATACGTTCTATTATGGCTTTTAAAATTTCGCCTATTCCAATGCCGGTTTTAGCACTAGCCGGAATTACTTCTTCTGCCTTACAACCTAAAAGATCTACAATATCATCTGTAACTTCTTCTGGATTCGCGCTGGGCAAGTCTACCTTGTTCAATACGGGAATAATCTCCAGATCGTTTTCTAAGGCTAAATAGAGGTTAGAGATGGTTTGCGCTTGTATACTTTGCGCGGCGTCTACTATTAAGAGGGCGCCTTCGCAAGCAGCAATTGAGCGTGATACTTCATATGAAAAATCTACATGGCCCGGGGTATCTATTAGATTCAGAATATACGATTCACCATTATACTCGTACTCCATTTGAATGGCATGACTTTTAATGGTAATCCCACGTTCTCGCTCTAAATCCATACTGTCTAGTAACTGATCCTGCTTTTCGCGCTCGGTTACGCTACCAGTATAGTCTAGCAACCTATCGGCCAAGGTACTTTTACCATGATCTATATGGGCTATAATGCAAAAATTTCTAATATGCTTCATGTAAATTTCATTTCATTTATCCTCTACTGTCTTTCACAAACAAAGGAAATTTTGCTGTATAAGCGCGTATTTTCAAAAGAATAAAACAGATGCAAATATACGGCATTTTATAGACCCCAGATTCATGCTTGGCACTTAAATTACAGCTATAAGAGCAAATTGCTTCTCCTGCTCAATCGTATTATTTAAGGAATAAAAACGGGGTTGTTTTATAGGCGATAAAAGAAAATTATTCTTGCCATTCTGCAATAAACAAATTGGTATCTCTAGTGCCTCCGTTATTTCTGTTGCTAGAAAACGCCAAGTATTTTCCATTATTAGAGAAAACAGGAAAGGCATCAAAGGTTTCTCCATGGGTAACACGTTCTAGGTTTTTCCCATCAATATCAATAAGATAAAGGTTAAATGGAAAACCGCCTTCGGCTTCATGATTACTAGAAAACAAGATTTTTTCTCCAGAAGGATGGAAAAAAGGCGCCCAATTGGCATTGCCTAAAAAAGTGAGCTGGCGTAGCGCGCTCCCATCGGCATTACAAATAAACAACTCCATTTCTGTAGGCTGTACCAGCCCTTGAGACAACAAACTTTTGTACTCGTTTATTTCGGCTTCCGTTTTTGGACGGGAAGCGCGAAAAATAATTTTAGTACCATCTGGAGAAAAGAAAGCGCCGCCATCATACCCTAGCTCATCCGTAATTTGTTTTACATCTGAGCCATCAATATTCATTGTATACAGTTCCAGATCTCCGCTGCGGGTAGAGGTAAACACAATTTTATCTCCCTTTGGAGATACGGTTGCTTCAGCATCATATCCAGGCTCATCAGTAAGTTGCTTTACAATATTTCCTTCTAAATCGCTCACAAAAATGTCGAAAGAATCATATACTGGCCATACGTATTTTCCATTTTTACGCAAGGGTACTTCCGGACAAGCCTTGTCGGCCAAGTGTGTAGAGCCGTAAACAATGTGCTCATTATCCGGCATAAAATAAGAACAGGTAGTTCTCCCCATTCCGGTGCTCATCATTGGCGGTGCCGAATTTTCAAAAGTCTCATCGGCCTTCATCACAAAAATCTGATCACAGTTCAAACCCCATTGCTTAAAGTTAGATTGAAATACCAGTTTAGAATCATCAAAACTCCAGTAAGCTTCAGCATTATCACCACCAAAAGTTATTTGTTTAATGGCTTTAAAGTGTTTTTCCTCTGGGTAGATTAAGGTATCTTTCCCTGCCATTAGGTTTTGGGACTTTTCTTTAGGAGGGTTTTCTTTTTTGGGTTCTGTTTTACAACTGAAAATAAGAACCAATAGGATCAAAAAATACTTTTGCATAAGATGTGTAATTTTGTGCAAAATAAGACGCAATACTGATGAATAAAATAATATGGCTACTATTTTTCGTATTTCTTTTCTCTTGTAAATCAGAACCCACTACTCAAGCGGGTCTGGAAGATGATGTAGCCTTTTTGGCTTCGGACTCCCTTAAAGGAAGAGAAACAGGTACACAAGGCGAATTAATTGCGGCTACCTATCTAGAAAAACGAATGAAAAGTATTGGGCTACTGCCCAAAGGAAAAAAAGAAACGTATTTCCAAACCTTTACATTTACACCCCAGAAAGATCCGCACCAGGAAGTTGTTTATGATACCTTAGGCACAAAAACGGGCACTAATGTCATAGGCTTTATTGACAATGAAGCAGAAAATACCATAGTTATTGGTGCGCACTATGACCATTTAGGAATGGGAAACCAAAGCTCCTTACACCGAGGAGAGCAGGCCATTCATAACGGCGCAGATGATAATGCTAGTGGTATAGCTATACTTTTACAACTTGCCCAAAACCTTAAAACAAAACATGTTGGACACAATTATCTTTTTATCGCCTTTTCTGGCGAAGAAATGGGGCTATTAGGGTCTAACTTTTTTACCAAAAATCCGACGCTTAGTTTGGGAAAGGTAAATTATATGATTAACCTAGATATGGTTGGACGCTTAAGAGAAGATAAGTCGTTATCTATTAGCGGCACAGGCACCAGTGTACTATGGAAACAGGTGTTAAATGCTAATAACCCGGGATTTCAATTAGTATTAAGTGAATCGGGCATAGGGCCTTCGGATCATACCTCTTTTTACTTACAAGACATTCCTGTACTTCACTTTTTTACGGGGCAGCATGCAGATTATCACAAGCCTACAGACGACCCGGGCAAGCTAAATTATGAAGGTATGGAAATGATCTCTGACTACATTTTTGACATAATTGGTGAGCTTGACGATAATTCTAAACTAGTGTTCAAAAGAACAAAGAACGAAACGGAAGAAGTTCCGCGATTTAAAGTAACTCTTGGGGTAATACCAGATTACTTATTTAGCGGAAAGGGAATGCGTATTGATGGCATTTCTGAGGGTAGACCTGCCCAAAAAGCGGGGCTTCAAAAAGGAGATGTTGTAGTAAAATTGGGAGACAGCACTGTAGTAGATATGATGAGTTATATGCGGGCGTTATCCTCGTTTAACGAAGGTGATGATACGGAAGTAACTGTAGATAGGAAAGGAACCCCTTTGAAGGTAGCAATCACTTTTTAATTTTTACCTAATTTTGCATCCCATTCATAAATTGACGAATTGTGCCTAAAATAGGAGACATACAACTGCCCGAGTTTCCCTTACTTCTTGCCCCAATGGAAGATGTAAGCGATCCACCCTTTAGAGCACTTTGTAAAGAACAGGGAGCAGATGTTGTCTATACCGAGTTTATTTCTTCTGAAGGCCTCATCCGCGATGCAGCTAAAAGTGTAATGAAATTAGACATCTACGAGAAAGAACGCCCAGTAGGCATTCAAATCTTTGGGGCCAATTTAGATTCTATGTTGCGTTCTGTAGAAATAGTAGAAAAATCAAATCCAGATATTATCGACATCAATTTTGGATGCCCTGTAAAAAAAGTGGTTAGCAAAGGAGCAGGAGCTGGCATTCTTAAGGATATTGACCTTATGGTTTCTTTGACTAAGGCCATGGTAGAACACACTAAACTTCCGGTTACCGTAAAGACCCGTCTTGGATGGGATGAGTCTTCCATAAAAATAGTAGAAGTGGCAGAGCGACTGCAAGATGTGGGATGTAAATCTATTGCCATTCATGGTCGTACCCGTGCACAAATGTATAAAGGTAATGCAGATTGGGGCCCCATAGCTGAGGTAAAAAATAACCCTAGAATGCATATCCCGGTTTTTGGAAATGGAGACGTAAATAGTCCAGAAGCAGCTATAAAAATGCGAGATGAATACGGTTTAGACGGTGCAATGATTGGAAGAGCAAGCATAGGATACCCTTGGTTTTTTAAGGAAGTAAAGCATTATTTTAAAACGGGAAACTACTTAGCCCCACCAACTATGGAAGAACGGGTAACAGCAGCGAGACGTCATTTGCAAATGGCCATTGACTGGAAGGGCGAAAAACTGGGTGTTTTTGAAACCCGAAGGCATTATACCAATTACTTTAAAGGCATTCCTAACTTTAAGGAATACAGAATGAAAATGGTGACTAGTGATGAGTCCGTGGATGTATTTGCAGCCTTTGATGAAGCCTTAGCTAAATTTGGAGATTACGAGTTTACAACACTTTAAGTGGCAATTAACTTTTTAGAAATTCTACTACTCGCAATTTTTGAAGCAATTATACCTAAGACAATAATAGTAGCTAGTACAACGCCTACGTTAACCAATCTAAACTCAACCGGATAGGCCAGTGA
>CAZWVO010000045.1:0-9157 GCA_964637535.1 uncultured Flavobacteriaceae bacterium | reverse complement strand
GGTTAGATACCGCCTTATTGTCCATTCATCCTTTCCGTCAGGAGTTCTATCATCATCGTAGATAAGACTATCATTTGTGGTGTCAAAAAGATTTTCAACATTATAAAAGGCAATGGTACGCATGGCATAGGAAGATTTACCTTCCTGAGCTGTGCAACAGTTAGTAGAAACCCATAGAAGAAGGCATACCCATTTATACATTTTCGAAAATATATTCAAATATATAGAAATAAATCTATATATTTAACAACCAAACATTGAATAAGACATTAAAGACGACAAACAATGAATCGTTTTGTAGTATTACTATGCTTCTTTTGCCATATCCATCTTCTTATGGGTCAAGACGTCCTTACGGTATCTGGAACCATATTAGAAGCGTACACTAATACCCCATTAAAGCATGTTCAAGGAACCATTGAGAACACCTCATTGTCTACCCAAACAGGGGAGCATGGAAGTTTTCGTTTTGTTATGCTGCCAGGTTCATATACTGTAGTAATACAGGCTAAAGGATACCTTGTAAAACGCATTCCCATAGTAATAGACGTAGGGGCTTTGGATTTGGCAACCCTACATATCGAAAAGGACATCACTACAGAAAAGACAGATAACTTAATAACACTTACAGATACCGAAGTTTTTGATGATGAACGTATAGCTATTAGCTCTGGGCTGCTACAAGCTACAAGAGACATATACCTAACTAGGGCTGCTTTTGATTTTGGTCAGGCATTTTTCCGTGTTAGGGGGTATGGATCTGAACAAGGAACGGTACTGCTTAATGGTATTGCTATGAATAACTTTAATGACGGTAGACCGCAATGGAACAACTGGGGTGGGCTTAACGATGTTACCCGAAACCAGGAATTAACATACGGTTTACAGGCATCGGAATATGCTTTTGGAGGTGTTCTTGGCAGCACTAATATTAATTTGGACCCGGCAGCTTTTAGACCTGGAGTCCGATTGTCTTCTTCGGCATCTAACAGAACCTATACCAGTCGTTTAATGGCCACCTATACCCAGCAACATGGTGGCTTGTCGTATAGTGTATCTGCTTCTGCAAGGCAGGCGCAACAAGGGTATATCGCAGGTACACTATATGATTCCTACTCCGTTTTTGGAGCATTAGCATATCAAATAAACCCTAAAAACAATATACAACTTACCGGTATATGGGCTGCTAATCATAGGGGGCGTTCTTCTGCAATTACCAAAGAAGTATTTGAACTAGCTGGCAGTGGGTATAATCCGTATTGGGGAAGGCAACAAGGGGAAATTAGGAATGCAAGAACCAGGCAAATTCAGGAACCCATCCTACTTTTTAATTACGGATATGCTAGTAAGGTGTTTTCATTGCATATAGGAATAGGTTACCAATGGGGAACACAAAAAAGAAGCAGGCTTTCGTACTTTAACGCGCCAAACCCAGACCCTACCTATTATAGGTATCTACCCAGCTTTTATATAAATAGTACTATTGGAGCTAACTTCATAAGTGCAAATGCAGCAAGAGATGCATTTTTGGCTAGACCCCAAATCTCTTGGGAACAACTCTATGCTGCCAACCAGAACAATAGTACTACAGGAGAGGCGGTATACTTGTTGTCTAATGACGTTATGGAAGGCCAGGAATTAAGTCTTAATGCCAGAGGAGAAATTGCGTTAAGTGAGCGGTTTAAAATACAGTTTGGAACACAATACAGGGATATGGTATCCCAAAACTATGCAGCAATTGAAGACTTATTAGGGGCCACATTTCATAACGATATTGATCCTTTTTCCAATACGCGTAACAATACAGAAGAAGGGCCAATGCGCTTTAAGGGAGATCGGTTTGGGTATAACTATGGAATTACCGCTCAAGAGCTTAATTCTTTTTTGCAAATTCAAACCCAGGGAAATAACTGGGAAGCATTTTTAAGTGGAAACCACGCCCTTACCACATATCAAAGAGAGGGGTTTTATACCAACGAACGTTTTTTGGATAATTCACAAGGGTTGGGAGCAAAAACCTCGTTTGATAATGTAAGTGTTAAAGGAGGGGTTAACTACAATATTACAGGAAGGCATAGAATACGTATGCATGGGGCATATCAGAATAAAGCGCCAACGGTACAAAATACCTTTATTAACCCAAGAGATAATAATAATGTTGTTCCCAATATTTTCAGTGAAACGATAACTGCTACAGATTTTAGTTACCTAATGCGGTTGCCAAAATGGAACGCTAGACTAACAGCGTATTACACCAGGTTTCAGAATACAACAGATATTAATTTCTTTTTTGTAGACGCAGGAGTGGGCTCTGATTTTGTACAGGAGGTAGTAAGCGATTTGGATAAATTACACAAAGGGGTAGAAATGGGAGTTACGTATAAGGCCTCAGCAGCTGTAAAATTATCCGCAGTTGCTGCCATAGGTTCATTTACCTATGCAAGTGACCCTTCTATTACAATCAATTTTGACCCCACTAGCAGAGAAGATGTTCCAATAAGTCCTACAGGTACGGTTTCATTAAGTACCGCAAGCTTAAAAGGAAATAGATTGGCTCAAGGTCCACAAACTGCATTGAGTTTTGGCTTGGAATACAGAAATCCGAAATACTGGTGGTTAGGAGTAACCGCAAATTATTTAGCTAATAATTACGCGCATTTATCTACCATTAATAGAACTCAAAGCTTTTTGTTAGATCCAGATACACAGCTGCCTTTTCCAGAGGCGACTCCAGAAAATGTAGACAGGCTGCTTGCTCAGCAACCTTTAGATAATTTCTATTTACTAAACCTTGTAGGAGGTAAATCATGGCTGTGGGGCGAGAAGTATGTTAGTGTCTTTGGAAGTGTAAATAATGTTTTTGATACGGTTTTTAGAACTGGAGGTTTTGAACAAAGTAGAAATGGCAACTATGGTCAGCTGGTGAACGACACCGCTAGCGGAACGCCATCTTTTGCTCCTAAATTTTGGTATGGGTTTGGAAGAACCTTTTTTGTGAATCTTGCAGTAAGTTTTTAGGTAATGATAATGAGACAAATTGCTATAAATACAATGGGTATTGGTATTAAAAGAGCCTTGATATGCGGACAATGTTTGTCGCTTATTCTTTTATTGAGTTGTGTAAAAACAACAGATTTTGAAGTGCCCAGAACAAACTGCACGCAAGAAGTAGCTAACCTAACTTCCTATAAAGCACTGCAAAACATGTATCTAGGAGAAGTAATGCAGATACAGGAGAATATATCAATAATGGGTTACGTGGTTTCATCGGATAGTAGTAATAATTTCTTTGGAGAACTTCATGTTCAAGATGCTCAGAGGAGCCCTACAGCGGGAATGGTTATTCAAATGGATTTACGAGACACCCACTTAAATTACCCTGTAGGGAGTCATGTTATAATACAACTTAAAGGGTTGTATTTAGGAATTAGAGAAGACGCTATTCAGCTAGGCAGTGCATTTAATGTATTTGGAAATCTTAGTGTGGGCAGAATTCCTGCTTCAAAAGTGCAAGACCATATTTTAGTAGCGTGTAATTCAGCAGTGATTACACCAACCCTAACCTCAGTAGCAGAACTATCGGATAAGTTATTGCATACCCTAATACAGCTAGACAGCTTAGAATTTATACCAACCGATCTAGGTAAATTTTATGCAGAACCTAGAGAAGAGGCGTTACGTGTAATGATAGATTGCAATAAAGATGAATTGCAATTGCGCAACAGTGGGTTTGCAGATTTTCAAGGAGAACCGCTACCCGAGGGAAATGGGAGCATTACGGGAGTATTAACAAAAGATGGGAATGATTATCAATTGGTTATTAGAACGCTAGACGATATTAATTTTAGTAATGAACGTTGTGTAGATGTTCCTGACGAGTTTACTACTGATCAACTATTTATTTCAGAATTAGCAGATCCGGACAACAACAGTGGAGCACGCTTTGTAGAGTTGTATAATGCAGATGCTAATTCGTTTTCCCTAAAGGGATGGACACTTCGAAGATATACCAATGCCAATACCGAAGTAAGTTCTACAATTGATTTGTCGGAACTGCTTATAGCGGGTAATGGTAGGCTTGTTATTTCACCCAATCAAGAAGAGTTTGAAAAGGTATATGGGTTTGCACCAGATCTGGGTGTGAGCACCAATAGCCCTGCAGACTCTAATGGAGATGATAACCTAGAATTGGTAGATCCTTTTGGAAAAGTTATTGATGCGTTTGGGTTGGTTGGCGAAGACGGCTCTGGCACCAATCATGAGTTTGAAGATGGAAGAGCATTTAGGAAGGCTAACATTATACGTGCTAATCCTATTTTCACCTTTGAAGAATGGACTATTTTTAATGATACTGGAGAAGCGGGTACCACCAAAGCCCCGCAAAATGCCCCGGAAGATTTTACTCCCAGGGCACCCAATTAAGCTCAAAATAAGTCGGGAGGCAATACATTAATTGTGGGGTTTAAGCACCAGTATCTACACGGGCTTCTATAACAGCTTCAATACTGTTAGGAATATTTTCAAAAAGGTCATAACCAGTACTATTTTCAATAGCATTAACAGAGGTTAAAAAAGACCTCCAGTCTGTGCTAATGTTCTGATCATTGGGAACATTAATTGCAATTACTCTCGTAGCTGTAGAAACCCTGCTAATGTCATTAGAACCGTTAGGTAAAATTAATGCTACCTTCCAGAAAGCGTTAGGAACAGTAATATTTCCATTATCAATAGTACTAGCAAAACCATTTCTTCCACTTCCGCCACTGCCAACTACACCGCTAACAATATGAACCTCAAAACCATCCTCTGTTAAAGACCTTAAGTAGTTCTCAAAACTGGCCCAAGAACGTTGGTTGTTATCTGGAGACTGCGGGGCAATGTTGGTCATTAAATACGTCTCCGCATTATCTGCACTACTTCCATTTCGGTCAGCAGAGGGGCATAGATGTCCGCGGTCAAAGCCAGAATTGGTATAGTCACTAGTAGTAGCTACAAAAAAACCATTGGGTAAAGCACTGTCGCCTCTAAAACAATTACATCGAGATGCACTCCCGGTCCAGGCGCTGCTTAAATGCCAACTTACCCAATTTGCGGTTCCTTTACTGTTATTATAAGACAAGGTGTACTCATCTTTATTTAGAAAATAATTAGTGCTACTGGTATTTGCATTAGAAGGGTTTCCAAAGGTGAGGTTACTATCTCTAGCAGGGTTGCCAGGATCTCCTCCTCCAGTTATCCCAGTGGCTATTTCTACATTATCAATATTTAACCTACTGCTACCTCCTCCAGTTTTGTAAATACCGTATCGGGCTGCACGCGAATCGTTAATATTAAATGTTACGGTATTAAGTGTGGTAGAAGTGGTATTTATAGTGTTTCCTGCAAAAAACCAAGAGCTACCATTATCGTAGGAAACAATAAGTCGCCAAGAAGAGTTCCCATCGTTTCCGTATTTAGCATGGCGTACTCTAATGGTAGTTACACCATTGTCCATATTAAAATTCATAATGGCGTATCCGGTATTTCTTAGTCGTAGCGAACGAGAACCAAATTTCCTGTCGTTAGATAAAGTTCCAATAAGGGCGTCGTTTAGAAACCAACTTCCAGATAGCGGAAGGGTTACACTAGCGCCAGCATAGCTTCCTTTACTTCCAGATTCAAAAGTTTCAGTAAAACCTAAAGCCTTTTGGGTGGTAAAATTATGTTTGTGCGGACCGTGGTTATCCTGATAGGTAACTTCTACACTGAGTTCACCTGAAAGGTTAAGGGTTTCATCTGAAGCTAATTCAGACTCAAAATAAGCGTCTTCTTCTTGAGTACAGCCTAAGAGTAAAAATGAAAAAAGAATACCCGCAGCACGGGCTTTGGTGATGGATAAATTCATAACGGTTGGGGTTAAATTAGTACTTGCCTTCAAAAATAGTAGGAATATGGTTCATTTTTTAAAGACCTGTTTTTTTATATAGACAAGTTATGAACACCCAAAAATGATAACTTCAACTAAGAAAAGCTGTAAAAAAAAGCAACCCCCTTCCAAGGAAGAGGGTTGCAAATATTAAGACCTGGGTTTTTCCCTTACTCGGAAGGGAAGTTTTCATTGGCCATTACTTCTTCCATCTGTTGCACATGACGTTCTGTATGACCAGACATAAATAATATAATTTGATACCCATCTAGGGTAGCAAAAGGAAGTTTTCCATAGTGATTTCTTAAATCATCTGTAGTCGCTTTTATATATGCTATATGCTCTTTACGCTTGGTAACAAAAGATTCTAAGGTTTCTGCATGACTCCCAAATTTTCCAGAAGGCTCAAAGGCTTCCGAAGTCTTTACTTTCTGCTCACGACTTGTAATAAAACCAACAAGTTTTTCGTCAGACATGGTTACAGAATCTCGCATTGCAGGGTTCGCAGGAGTTTGTAAAGCACCTTTAAGCATACCATCAAAGGCATTCTCCGAAATGGCTATATGTTCTAGACAGTCTCCTACAGACCAAGAACCTTCAGCCGCTTTAAAATTAAGCTGGGCTTCACTTAAACCTTCTATTACAGTAGTTAAACGGTCATGAGTTTTGGTCAAATCTTTAACAGCGTGTTCTCGTTCGCTGTCTGTAATACCAGTAGTTAACATTCCAAAGCTCATTAATGCAAATACCAAGACGGGTAATAAAATTTTTTTCATTTTCAATAAAATTTAAGTTTGTACTTGTTTGTGGTTTATTTGTTGTTCTTGGTTTTTAAGCGGTATGAAAGTAGTAAATATGATTTGATTTTCAAAGGTATAATATCAAATGAATTATGATATAACATTTAACCTATACAGTTCGTATTCTATTTCTTACATGCTACATATCAGATTATTAGATAAAGAAAGTGACCCGCTAACGAGCCACTTTCATAACTTATATATTACGTTAAAATCAACATGAAATTAGGCCAAATCAAAACGGTCTAAATTCATTACTTTGGTCCACGCATTGATAAAATCTGACACAAATTTTTCTTTCCCATCTTCACAGGCGTATACCTCGGCAATAGCTCTAAGTTCTGTATTGGATCCAAAAATAAGGTCGACTCTAGTCCCCGTCCATTTTACATCCCCGGTATTTCTATCGCTACCATTAAAGGTATCTTGAGAAGCAGAAGTACCTTTCCAAGTGATACTCATATCTAAGAGGTTTACAAAGAAATCATTAGACAGGGTTTCTACTTGCTTAGTGAAAACACCGTGCTTAGATCCGTCAAAGTTAGTTCCAAGTACACGCATACCACCTACAAGAGCAGTCATTTCCGGAATACTTAGAGTTAACAGTTGTGCTTTGTCTACTAGCAACTCCTCGGCAGAGGTGTTAAAGCTGCCACTCAAATAATTTCTAAACCCATCTGCAACAGGTTTTAACGCATTAAAAGAAGCTGCATCAGTTTGGTCTTGAGCTGCATCTGTTCTTCCTGGGGTAAAGGGAACAGTCACAGAATGACCTGCTTTTGAAGCAGCTTGTTCTATGGCAGCGGTACCACCTAATACAATAAGGTCAGCAATAGAAACGGTACAATCTGAGGTACTATTAAACTCTTTTTGAATTCGTTCTAATGTATCTAAAACCTTGGCTAATTGTGTAGGGTTATTAACTTCCCAATCTTTTTGCGGTGCCAAACGTATTCTTGCTCCGTTAGCTCCGCCTCGTTTATCCGATCCACGGAAAGTGGAGGCAGAAGCCCAAGCGGTAGAAACCAATTCGGATACCGATAAACCAGAGGCTAAAAGATTACCTTTTAAGGCTGCAATTTCTGAATCTCCTATTACTTTGCCCGAAGCTTCTGGAATAGGGTCTTGCCAGATTAATTCTTCAGATGGAACTTCAGAACCCAAATAAAGTGCCTTAGGCCCCATATCTCTATGCGTTAGTTTAAACCATGCTCTTGCAAAGGCATCGGCAAATTGATCAGGATTTTTATGGAAACGTTTTGAAATTTCTAAGTAGGTAGGATCTAACTTTAAAGCCATATCAGCTGTTGTCATCATCAAGGCCTGTTTTTTAGACGCATCTCCAGCAGTGGGAGCCATTTTGGCATTAGAAGCAGCTGTTGGTGTCCACTGATGTGCTCCAGCTGGACTTTTTGTTAATTCCCACTCATAGCTCAGCAATACCTCAAAGTAGTCATGATCCCAAGTAGTTGGGTTGGGTGTCCAAGCACCTTCTATACCACTAGTAATAGCGTCATCTAAAACACCAGTACCATAGGTGTTTTTCCAACCTAAACTTTGTTCTTCTATACTTGCACCTGCAGGTTCTCTGCCAACATACTGGTCTGGGTCTGCAGCACCATGTGCTTTTCCAAACGTATGACCTCCTGCAACTAACGCAACGGTCTCTTCATCATTCATTGCCATACGACCAAAAGTTTCTTTAATATCAAAAGCCGAAGCTAATGGATCTGGGTTGCCACTAGGGCCTTCTGGGTTTACATAGATAAGCCCCATATTTGTAGCTCCCAGTGGGCTCTCAAGATCTCTATCGCCCTCTGCATAACGCGCATCTTCATCTAACCATCCTGTTTCCGAACCCCAATAAATGTCCTGTTCAGGTTCCCATACGTCTTCTCTTCCTCCTGCAAAACCAAAAGTTTCAAAGCCCATAGATTCTAAGGCACAATTGCCAGCAAGGATTAATAAATCTGCCCAAGAGATTTTTCGGCCATATTTTTGTTTGATAGGCCATAATAGTAAACGA
This sequence comes from uncultured Flavobacteriaceae bacterium, assembly GCA_964637535.1. Lineage (GTDB taxonomy): Bacteria > Bacteroidota > Bacteroidia > Flavobacteriales > Flavobacteriaceae > CANMSI01. The sequence goes on along the minus strand of CAZWVO010000045.1, from coordinate 426 downwards.
GCCTTATCTAAGTTCCCGTTATCTGGCCAGCTATTAAGTGGAGCAAAACGTTGACTCCCAGAACCTGCACCTCCACGACCATCGGATATACGATAGGTTCCCGCGCTATGCCAAGCCATTCTAATAAACAACGGTCCATAATGCCCATAATCTGCAGGCCACCAATCTTGAGAATCCGTCATTAAATCATAAAGGTCTTTTTTTATGGCACTTAGGTCTAGAGACTTAAACTCTGACGCGTAATCAAAACCTTCGCCCATAGGGTCCGAAAAGGATGCGTGCTGCCTAAGAATGTTTAATTTTAATTGATTAGGCCACCAATCATGGTTAGATGTTCCACCACCCGCGCTTTCTTTTAAAGTGCCTCCTAGAAATGGGCACTTTCCTTCACCGCTATTATTTGCATTATGATCCATAATATATATG
>CAZWVO010000044.1:0-9241 GCA_964637535.1 uncultured Flavobacteriaceae bacterium | reverse complement strand
ATTAAAGCCGATTTGGATGCCTATAATGCACTTAAAAATCAGTTTAAGATTATTGCAGATTAAATCCTAAAATGAAGAACAAAGAGCGTATTGAATCTCAATTGGCCCGTCTCGAAGAAAAATATAAAGACTCTGGCCAAGATTTAAGCTCCTACCTAGACGGCCTTTTATATCAACGCTACCTTACTTATTGGGACTATATTCATTTGGATACACTTCTTAGTATTCAGGTGCCGAGAACACATTTTCCTGATGAGGAGATCTTCATCATGTACCATCAAATTACCGAGTTGTATTTTAAGCTTATTCTTCATGAGCAAAAGCAAATTGTGGATGATAAAACAGGAAATGTAGATTTTTTCATTGAAAAAGCAAGGCGTATCAATAGCTACTACAAGGCCTTAATTTCCTCTTTTAGCATCATGATTAACGGAATGGAGCGGGAGCAATTTTTGCAGTATAGAATGGCCTTATTACCCGCAAGCGGCTTTCAGTCTGCTCAATACCGTATGATTGAAGTGTATGCTACGCCCTTAGAACATTTAGTGCATCATACAGAACGCGAAAAATACTCTTCTAAAAATAGTATAGAAGAGCTTTATGAACGTATTTACTGGAAGAAAGGGGCCACAGATATTGCTACAGGAGAAAAGACCCTTACCTTAAAACAATTTGAGTACCGCTATACCCCTAGGCTAATACGTATTGCCAAACAGGTAGAAGGGAATACTATTTACCACAAATACAGAGGCTTAAGTAAGGAGCAAAAGAATAATAAAGCACTTGTAGAAGCGTTAAAGACTTTAGATGTCAATGCAAATGTTAACTGGCCTTTAATGCATATGGGCTCTGCATATCGATATTTAGCAAAAGAGAAATCGGCGGTAGATGCTACTGGAGGTACAAATTGGAAGGCGTATTTGCCTCCAAGTTTTCAACAAGTAGTGTTTTTTCCGTCTTTATATTCTAAACAAGAGTTAAATAATTGGGGAAAACAATGGGTAGACCATATCTTTAACCCAGAGAAAACAGAAAAGTAAAAATGCGAAATTATTGGGGCGTTCTATTAGCAGCATTGTTAGTAGTATCATGTAATGAAGAGAAAGCGGTAGAAAAAGATGAGGTTAATAAGGAATTAGCTGTTGTAGAACCGGTTGTAGAACTGTTTGGATTTAACATCAACAATTTTACAGTAGAAAATGACACGGTAAGAGACGGAGATAGTTTTGGCGAGTTAATGCTTCTGAATAAAGTTGACTATCCTAAAATTGCCATGGTTTCAGAACATTTTCAAGATACCTTTGACGTTCGAAGAATACGTGCGGGAAACCCTTATACCATTTTAAAATCCAAAGACACTACACAAGCGGCTCAAGTATTTATATACGAAAACGATCGTATTAATTACACTGTAGTAGATTTCCGGGATACGGTTATCGCTTATAAAGACAAGAAGCGTGTTAAGTATGTAGAACGCGAAGCTTCTGGAATTATAGAGAGCAACTTATCTACTGCTTTAGATGAGCAGGGTATAGATCAAATAGTTAGTCACAATCTCTCTGAAATATACGCGTGGACGGTTGACTTTTTTAGACTTCAAAAAGGGGATAAATTTAAGGTTATCTACAAAGAAAAGTACATTAATGATAGTATTTATGCCGGAGCAGGTCCTATAGAAGCGGCATACTTTGAGCATAACGGAGAACCGTTTTATGCTTTTGGATATGAGGGCGATTCACTTACTATAATGAAAGATTTTTATGATGAGAACGCCAATAACTTAAGAAGGACGTTTTTAAGAGCTCCTGTAAAATTTAGTCGTATCTCTTCTAGATACAATTTAAAGCGAAGAATTCGATATTACGGATATAAAGTAAGACCTCATAAGGGCACAGATTATGCAGCACCTATAGGTACGCCAATTTTGGCCACCGCTAATGGAGTGGTTACCGAGTCTACCAGAAGAGGAGGTAATGGAAAGTATGTAAAAATACGGCATAACGGAACCTACAGTACCCAGTATCTGCACATGAAAAATAGAAACGTACGTAAAGGCGATTTTGTAAAACAAGGAGAGGTAATTGGCTGGGTTGGAATGACAGGGAATACTGGAGGGCCACATGTGTGTTATCGTTTTTGGAAAAATGGTAGACAAGTAGATCCTTTACGCGAAAAATTACCTGCTGCAGAACCCCTAGCAGAAGTGCTTAGAGAGGATTACTTTGCATTTATAAATCCTTTAAAAGTGCAACTAGACTGCATTTCCTATCCAATAGTTATAGAAAAAGAAATGCAAGAAGATTTGATAACAATGAACCAATGACATGGCATTAGAGAACACCAACCCTACCACCACGCAAGCCTGGAAAAAATTAACACAACACTTTCAAGAAAATCAACATACAACGCTAAAAGAACTATTTGCTAAAGATGCAAATAGAGCAGCTACCTATAGCCTTCAATGGAATGATTTTCTTATAGACTACTCCAAGAATAATATTACTGCAGAGACTGTTTCCCTATTGTTAGAATTAGCAGATGAGGTGAAGCTAAAAGACGCTATTGCAAAGTACTTTAAAGGAGATCTCATTAACCAAACCGAAGGAAGAGCGGTTTTACATACTGCCTTACGGGCAAAAGAAACTGATACGGTTTTAGTAGCGGGGCAAAATGTTGTTCCAGAGGTGTATGCCGTAAAAAACCATATAAAAAAATACACGGAGGCAGTAGTATCTGGTGTGGCTAAAGGATATACAGATAAGGCCTTTACAGATGTAGTCAATATTGGTATTGGGGGTTCAGATTTGGGCCCGGCCATGGTTACAGAAGCTTTAAAGTTTTATAAAAACCACTTAAAAACCCATTTCGTAAGTAATGTAGATGGAGATCACGTACAGGAGGTGTTAAGAGATCTTAACCCAGAAACCACGCTTTTTGTTGTGGTTTCTAAAACCTTTACTACACAAGAAACATTAAGTAATGCCACCACCATTAAAAAATGGTTTTTAGATCAAGAAGGTACTACACAGGCAGATATTGCTAAACATTTTGCTGCAGTGTCTACCAATACAGCTAAAATTGCGGAGTTCGGAATTGCTGCAGAGAATGTATTTCCCATGTGGGACTGGGTAGGTGGTCGGTTTTCCTTATGGAGTGCTGTTGGCTTATCTATAGCCCTATCTGTAGGGTACGAGCATTTTGACGCTTTGCTCAGCGGAGCCAATGCCATGGATGAGCATTTTAGAACTGCTGACTTGGAAGAGAACATCCCTGTAGTGTTGGCGCTTTTAAGTGTTTGGTATAATAATTTTTACGGCGCGGAAACGGAAGCTATAATTCCATATACGCAATATCTAAGTCGTTTTTCTGCCTACCTACAACAGGGCATTATGGAAAGTAATGGAAAACGTGTTGGACGAGACGGGAAACCAGTAAACTACCAAACAGGAACTATTATTTGGGGAGAACCAGGAACCAATTCACAACATGCTTTTTTTCAACTAATTCATCAAGGAACAAAGCAAATTCCAGCTGACTTTATTGGGTATAAAAAATCCTTATACGGTAATACAGATCATCACCAAAAGTTGATGGCTAATTTCTTTGCGCAAACGGAGGCACTGATGAATGGTAAAACTAAAAAAGAGGTAAAGCAAGAGTTAGCGGCTAAAAAGTTATCTACAAAAGAAATAGAAGCCTTATTACCTTTTAAAGTTTTTACGGGGAATAAACCCACCAATACCATTTTAATAGAACAACTTACCCCTAAAAGTTTAGGTGCGCTAATTGCCCTGTACGAACACAAAATCTTTGTACAGGGTGTACTATGGAATATCTTCAGCTATGACCAATGGGGGGTAGAATTAGGAAAACAATTAGCTACTGCTATTTTAAAAGATTTGACTAATTCCGAAATTGCTAATCATGATGGTTCTACATTGCAACTTTTGCAAGCATTTAAGGCTTAAGGTTAGCTTTTTGTTAATTCTTGATTAACATTAATAACTTCTACTTTTTGACGAGTGTTTAATATAAATTTATGTTAAATTTGCCTTAACTGATTTAATATTGGTTTAGGGTTAAAGTGTATCTGGACACATGCTTTTGCCAAGCCATTAAAAACTAAATAAACACTGAGAAAATGAAAAAAATGTATGTAGTGATTGCCGCACTATTATTTACGGCAGTTACGTTTGCGCAGGGTGTTACCACCTCCTCTATTGGCGGCCAGGTAACAGATGCAACTGGTGAGCCATTACTAGGTGCAAGTGTAGTAGCAGTTCACCTTCCATCAGGAACTACCTATGGAGCGGCGGCTGACTTTGACGGGTTTTACCGTATCTCTAACATGAGAACAGGAGGCCCTTACAAGATTACAATTTCCTATGTTGGATTTAACGACTATGTAAAGGAAAATGTAAATCTTAATTTAGGACAAACCTCTAGGTTTAGTACACAGCTTACAGAGTCTGCTACGGCGCTTGAAGAAGTTGTAGTAACAGGAGTAAGCGGAGGCGTTTTTAGTTCCAATAAAACAGGAACGGAAACAAACGTATCTAGTAGAGATATTGCCACCTTACCTGCTGCGTCTAGATCTATTGCAGATTTTGTACGTATTACTCCGCAAGCCCAGATTACAGAGGGAGACGATGGGTTCTCCATATCGCTTGCTGGACAGAATAACCGTTACAATGCGGTTTATATTGATGGAGCCGTAAACAACGATGTATTTGGATTAGCGGGTTCTGGAACCAATGGAGGTCAAACAGGGGTAAATCCACTATCTGTAGATGCCATTGCTTCTTTTCAAGTTAACATTGCTCCTTTTGATGTACGCCAATCTGGTTTCTCAGGAGGATCTATTAACGCTATTACACGTTCAGGGTCCAATACTTGGGAAGGTTCTGCCTATGGTTTTGTACGAAACGAAAGCCTAGTTGGACGCACTCCACCAGATTTAGTTGGTGACGGCGAAGAAAGAGAGAAAGTGGCAGATTTTAGTGCGCTTACCTATGGGGTGCGTATTGGAGGCCCAATTGTTAAAGACAAACTATTCTTTTTCTTAAACTATGAAAGACAGGATGATGAAACACCTCAGCCGTTTAATTTTAGCAACTACACAGGAAGATCTTCTAGAGCAGAGATTGATGGTTTAAGCAGTTTCTTGCAAAACAACTTTGGATACAATCCTGGTATCTTTGATAGCAACACGAGAACATTAGAAAGTGATAAACTTACCGCTAAAATAGATTGGAATATTAATCAGAATCATAGATTGTCATTAAGACATGGCTTTGTTCAAGGAGATAATCTAGAAGCTAGAAGTTCTGGAAACTTTAATATTGGATTTATTAACGGTTCGGAGTCCTTTATTTCTACTACCAATTCTACCGCCTTAGAATTAAATTCTTCGTTTGGCAATAAATATGCAAACAATTTAATTCTTACGTATACTACGGTAAGAGATGATAGAGACCCCTTTGGAGATCCTTTTCCAACAGTAGATATTCAAGATGGTTCCGGTACTATTTCTTTTGGTGCAGAACCTTTTTCTACAGCGAACTTGTTAAACACAGATATCTTTACCCTTACAAACAATTTTGAAATTTATGCGGGAAGGCATACTGTTACCTTAGGAACCAACTTAGAATGGGCTTCAATTAAAAACTTGTTCTTTGCATTTAATTTTGGAGATTACACTTTTGAAGATCAGTTTGACGCCGATGGTAATCTTATTTCTTCTGGTTTAAACCAATTCCTTACCGGTCAGGATGCAGACGTATTTCAGCGTGGGTATTCTTTAATAGGAGATGGTACTGGTGGAGACGAATCTGCCGGATCTGCAGATTTTAACACGTTCCAAGCAGGTTTCTACGTGCAGGATGATATTCAAATTACGGATAATTTTAAAGCTACCATTGGAGCTCGTATAGATATTCCGTATTGGGAAGATGGTACCGTAAACGATGATTTTAATAACCGTACCATTGGTTTGTTAGAGGCACAAGGAAAAGATCTACAAGGAGCACGCGTAGGACAAAGTATTGATGCTACGCCTATGTTTGCACCTCGTTTAGGATTTAACTGGGATGTTAACGGTGACCGTACTACGCAAATTAGAGGGGGTATTGGAGTTTTTACCTCTAGACTACCTTTAGTATGGCCAGGAGGTACATACAACAACAACGGGGTAACTGGTGGATTTAACTTTGAGTTTGGTCAGCCTTTTGTTGCCGATGTAAACAATCAGTTCGAAGATCCTGTTGCAGGAAGTGGAGATGTTGGAGGTAATATTGACTTAATTGCTAAAGACTTTAAATTACCACAGGTGGTAAAATACAATATTGCCATAGATCAGCGATTACCTTGGTGGAACTTAATTGCTTCTGCTGATTTCTTATATACCGATGTAATTACAGATATATTCTACGAAAACTTAAACCTTAGAGGGCCTGTAGGAAACTATATTGGTGCAGATAACCGTCCTTTTTATGATAGAGGAGACGAAATAGATAGCACCTATGATAGAATTATTTTAGCTTCTAATACTGGTGGTGGCGATGCTACTAACTTTACGTTTACACTTAGAAAACCGATACAGAATGGTTTCCAAGGACAGATTTCCTATACCTATGGAGAGTCTAACAAAATATTTGATGGTACATCTTCTCAGAATAGCTCTCAGTGGAGAAATATTCAAACAGTAAATGGTAAAAACTCCGATTTGCCTGTAACACGTTCAGATTTTGCTTTGGGGAATAGAATTTCTGCAAACTTCTCTTATGAGCTTGCTTGGAATGATAATATTAAAACCACCTTTGGATTGTTCTACGAAGGAAATCAAAGCGGACCATACAGCTTTGTGTACCGTGAAGGAAGAGATCTTTTAAATGATGATTCTAGAGATAACGCCTTAATTTATATCCCAGCAGATGCTAGTGAAATTGTATTTTCTGGTGATGCAGCAGAGCAAGCGGCGCAGTGGCAACTCTTAGACACCTTTATCAATAGCATAGACTATCTTAATGAAAACAGAGGAGATTATGCAGAGCGTAATGCCGTTAGAGGTCCTTGGAGCCATGTAGTTGATTTAAAAGTGTTACAAGATTTCTCTTTTAATGTTGGAGATAAAAAGCACACCTTCCAGTTATCTGCAGATATTTTTAACTTTACTAACCTTCTCAATAGCAATTGGGGACAGCGTAAGTTTATCTCAGGAAATGTAAGTCCGTTACAAACGGTTTCTACTACAGGTGGTATTCCAGTATTTAGTATCAATGAAGGAACAGTGAACCCAGATGGAACACCAAACATTGAGCAAATAGACGACTTTGGATTACAATCTTCAAGATGGCAAGCGCAGCTAGGTTTGCGGTACATCTTCTAAGATTAAAACACCATAATATACTAAACCCGTTCTTAAAGATGAGAACGGGTTTTTTTATGCAGAGAGAATTTGTATTTTTAACCTAAAACCACACCATGTTATACGACACTATTCAAACCTTGCATTCCTATTTAGCTTACATTGCATTGCTTGTGCTATTTTTAGCGGTTGTAAACGCTGTTATAGGTCTTAGTAGTAAAAGGCCTTTTAATATGAATAAAGACCTTAGAATTAGCTTATTTGCCTTAATTCTAATTCATATTCAGCTCTTAGTAGGTTTAATTCTCTTTTTTGTCTCTCCAAGTGGGTTAAACGCCATACAAGAGCTAGGCATGGGAGGTCTTAATGCTCCGGCAAGACTACTGGCTTTAGAGCATCCACTTATAAATATTATTGCAGTAGCGTTAATTACTGTAGGCTGGTCTAAGCATAAAAAAGTGCTAGAAGCTAACAAAAAGTTTAAACGTATCGCTATTTTTTACGGTTTAGGTTTGGTACTTATTCTCAGTAGAATTCCTTGGGGTCAGTGGTTTAATTAAAAGCACTGAAAGCTACAATAAGGGTAGGCTAAGTTGCATATTTAAATAACGATACAATGAAAAATACAGTTTTAGTTATTCTATTTTCTTTGGGATGTAGTGTTGGATTTACACAAGAGAAGGCCGCTTTATTTAATGAGAAAGATTTGGAAGGATGGACCATTTATGGTACGGAGAAATGGTACGTGGAAGATGGTGTTTTGGTTGCCGAAAGCGGTCCGGACAAACAATATGGATATCTAGCAACAAATAAATATTATAAAAACTTTATACTAACGCTGGAGTTTAAACAAGAAGCTAACGGCAATAGTGGAGTTTTTGTACGCTCTACAGTAGAAGGAACTAAGGTAAGTGGTTGGCAGGTAGAAGTAGCTCCTAAAGGAAAACATACGGGTGGCGTATATGAATCTTATGGACGAGGTTGGCTTATTAAGCCTTCAGAAGAAAAAGAAAAGATGCTAAAGGAAGGTAGCTGGAACACTATGAAAATAAGGATGATGGGGAATAGCCTAACATCTTGGCTCAATGGAGCGGAAATGATTAGCTTAACCGATGAGAAAATTGGAAAAGGAGAAGGCGCTATTGCATTACAAATTCATGATGGTGGCGGTATAAAAGTAAAATGGAGAAATTTGAAAATTCAAGAAATACTAGAAGAGTAATGCTAATTACCAGTTTTCTTTACCCATGAATCTATTTCAAAAGCCTTGTTCAAGGAATTAAGAAGTGCTCTTTTTTTAGTTTCATTGGTACATTCTACAGGTACTCCTACATAACTAACTCCTTTTTTCATTAACCCCTCCTTAGTCTCATAACCTAGGGTTTTAAGTTCTTTAAGAATAGCAGCTTTGTTGTCTGGGTTCCTAAAAACACCAACTATAATGGTACAATCAAGGGCTGTTGTAGCGTTAGGGGCGGTAGACTTTTCCATGGTAACGGCATCTTCAGAAACAGGTTGTATACTATCTACAGCTACTATTTTTTCTACTGTCGATTCAGATTTTTTCATCTCTTCTTGCGGCTCAACGTTCTCAGTAGAAATTTGCTTTTTTGAGGAGTCGCTAACCGGAACAATGGTTTCAGGTTCAAAATCTGAAAGTACCACCGCTGGTAAAGAATCTGTTGCTTCGTAGGCATCTTCCTTTACTATTTTAACCGGTTTATAGGTGGTTAACGCGGCAATTTCTTGTTCCGCTAAAGTGGGAGTCTCCTTAATTTTTACCCTATCAGCAATTGTCAAAGGAGGCTCAAACACCGGATTTTAGTTTGGGGCCAACATGGTAAAGTACACAAATAAACCACATAAACCTATGAC
>CAZWVO010000043.1:0-9282 GCA_964637535.1 uncultured Flavobacteriaceae bacterium | reverse complement strand
TACCAACATAGGCTACAAAACCTCCGGTGATAAAAAGAAGTACTCCAACCCTTTGAGGCACGCGCACCCCAGTAGTGGCTATTGCTAATCCGCCTCCTATAGTCACTATTTTAGTTATGATAGATATGCCTAAGGGGTCCTTTTTAATCATTTGAATATCAGACAATTTAAAAAAATATCCTCGAATCTTGATCCGTGAAGCATCTACAATTTCAAACTTCCCTACCTTATTTATAACCAGAAACAGTCTTTAGCTTTATGCGTTTGGGTATTGGTCATTACAAGCGCTCTGGTTTGGCTCAAAACGGTAGTAGTAAAAAGCACTATACACAAAAACGTTACTGCCTTATGATATTTTTTCATAGTTCTCTTTTCTAAATTACCATGCGAAGCGTGCATTCCTCATTTGACTTTGGTTCTTGGCTTCCAGCTTTATAGAAAACGCCCACTTTTTGTTTGAACTATATCCTTTTTCAAAGAGGTTTACCGGTTGTAGCGCCATAATAATGGACCCCATACCAAAAAAAATACCTGCAGCCGCACTTCCCGCCAATGCGGACATGAAAAGGGTTCCTGTCCCAAAGGCAATCCATCCTAGGGTATTGACCATAGAGCCTACAAAAGAATGTCTCTTTATCTTTTCTATATCATCTAAAGCAATAACAATACCGCTAAGGCCTATGGTATTTTTATCCACAATCTGGAGTCTTCCAACACGCTTTTTTCCCGACTTCATCTTGACTTTGATACGTCTAGTCTCCTTAATTATCTTTTGTTTTTGAGTTTTCAAATTGGTAATGATCAGCCCGCCTTCCTGGGCGTAGCAGAAATTAACTGCGAATAGCAGCATTAGCAACAGTATTTTTTTCATCCTGTAAAGAAATTATCAAATAGTAGTTTTGTTTTGAAGATCAATTAAAAAAGGGCTTCTTTCAATCTTCTAGGTAAGACCATCTTAGTTGTTTTGCAGCCCCATTTTCTGAAGGAATATCTTCTATCCTAGCGGTGATTGGCAGATAGTCCTCTGAATACGTATACATCATATGAAAACCATCTATCGCCTCAGTAGCATTTATATTATCAAACACTTCATAGGAGGTAATATTGTGAAAGCTTTGCCACTGAAAAAGTCCAAAATCTATACTCTCCAGACTAGAAGGAATTTCTGGTAAAACAAAGAAGGGATCAAAACCAAATTGCTTTGTAAAAATGGTATGATATGGATTGACATTATCATCATATCTAATTTTAACCAATCCTTCAAATTGAAAACCATTCCCGTTGCCAGAATCAAATTCTGAGAGAATCTCAATAATATCATCTTCTTCCCACTTTAAGTCATATTTGCGTATTCCATTTGGTGTTGTGCTTTCAATCATAGAAGGTGTTAAAACATCAGCAGCATCATATCTAAAAACAACAACGCTAGTTCTAGAGGAGCAGCCTCCTTTTCCTTGGCAAATAGTATACGTATCTTGTATCATGGACAATCTTTCCATTGCATCATATTCAAATGCCCAACGTTCTCTATCCTCCCCATAATCAATAAATACCTCTTTTTGTTTTCCAAACTCGTTATATGAATGTTCATATCCCCTACTCCTATTCATCCGTTTGAATTCAATTAGTTTGGATGGGGAGCCTTCCAAGTTCACGGCATATTGCCCCATTTTTGATAGCCTTTCATTACTGTATTCCAATTGAAGCGGCTCCCCCTCTTTGTTATGATCAAACGTAATTAGAAGTTTCTTGGAAATTTCTATATGTAGTGGTTGCGTCCTTTCAGCAGTTGCGCCTTTATTATCCTTTGCTACTACTTTCCAATAATATTGGGTTTCAAAGAGCAAATTTTCTGATAATTCAAAACTCGTAGTGCTCAAGTTTTCGGCTATTAGCGTACTAGGGTCTTCTTGTGTATCTAGATACAGGTCATAGGTTACCTCATCCCCGTCTGGATCCGTAGCCTGTTCCCAAGTAAAAATTGGGGTACGATCAAGGACGATCTCTTCGGTCCCTGGACTGAGTAATACAACGCTTGCAGGAGGACTGTTTTCAGTATTGGGATTTGGTTGTTCATTTTCCTGAGGAGGAACATTTATATCATCATCATTTTTTCCGCAGCTTATTAGCCACAATGCAAAGCTCATTAGTGCTATTGTTTTTATCGTTTTCATCCTCTTTTGTTTTATACCTCTAATGTGTTAATCAAATATCCAAACATCATTTTTTAAAGAACGGCCATCTCCGCCTATTACGTAGAGCTTGCCATTAGCCAAGGTGGTGGTGTGGCTTGATCTAGAAATAGCATTATAGGCATCACTTGTAGTGGCTTTTATCCAATCTGCACCATTGTTGCTATACCAAACTCCTGGTCCTGAAGACCCGCCAACAATCCATAATTTTCCGGCATAAGCATCCACAGTATGTTGTTGCCTGGCTGCAAAAGGAGGGTTTTCTGCAACAAGATTCCAATTAACACCATCTTCAGAAGACCACACGTCATTTTTATTAACTCCATCATTGCCGCCAATGACCCATATTTTGTTATCAAAAACTGTAGAAGCATGATCTTCTCTGGCAGTAAAAGCAGCCCTATCAGTCATTTCTTCCCATACGATCCCGTCTACTGAAGACCACACATCGTTCTTCCGTTGACCACCGTCATAGCCGCCAATAACCCATAATTTGCCATCAAATACTTCGGTTGTATGTAAGTGCCTTGCCGAAAATCCCGGATCATCCGTAGCCAAAACCCAGTCAATACCATCATTGGAGGACCATACTTTCTTTTGAACATCGGTGTTTCCGTCTGCTCCTGCGATTACCCAAAGACGGTCGTTAAAAACAGCTGTTGTAAAACCATTAAGAGTTCCAAAAGGTGCCTCTGCTGTGACCGCATTCCACGCTACACCGTCTAGGCTAGACCATACTTCACTCGTAAAACCGTTAACAGCTCTGCCTCCTATGAGCCAAAACTGTTCTTTGTATTCTTCCACCTTATGTGATCTTCTTCTAGAAAACTCAGCATTTTCTACAAGCAATAAACTATTAATACCGCGGGTGGTAAAGGTATTTGTATTGCTTTGACTAACACCTCCATTATTATCCTTAGCTACCACATTCCAATGGTATGCTGTTAGCACATCCAAAGGTTCTTCAAGTGTATAGTTGGTATTGGTAAGGTTGGTAGCAATTGCATTGACAGGTTCTTCTTCTGTACCTAAAAAAATATCATACACGACCGGATCTCCATCGGGATCTACTGCTGCATTCCACGCTAATGTAGGCTGTAGATTGCTTTCCTCATTGTTTGCTAGCGGTAGTAGCTCAAATGCTTGCGGCGGTTGGTTTTCTGGATCACTTGGAGGGTTTCCTGTAAAATCATCTGGAGCACATCCTACGAACAACACTATAGTTAGGAGTACTATATATCCTTTTGTTTTTTTCATTTTATTTTTCTTTAGTTTAATTCGTTTTTAAAACCTGGCATACAGCAATTGCGTGAACTAACTGATAACACATGAAAACAATACCAAATACCAGGTTTATATTCCATAATTATTTCTTCTAATCTTTTATAACTACAACAGCTTTATTTTCATTACATATTTGTGTTCCTGTATTTGGATAGACATTACCTCTGGTTACCCTTAATCAAACACCCAAATATCATTGTTATAGCGACCGTCAAAACCGCCAATCATTAATAGTTGATTATTTAAAACGGCAAGGGCGGGGCTTATTCTTCCTGAAAAATGATCACTTGTACTTAGGCTAAACCAATTGGCACCATCTTCGGAAAACCAGATATCCGTTCTTGGTTCCAATCCACTCCTTCCTCCAACAATCCATATTTTATTATCGAACACAATACTCTTATGCAATTCTCTTTCTGGAAACGGATTTTGCTGTGTTACCGCTACCCAGCTATTGCCGTCTGTTGTATACCATACATCGTTTAAAGACCTACCCATAGAATCTTGCCCACCAATAACCCATAGCTTATCATTAAAGAACACTGTACTATGACCATATCTGCCCGTCCATTCTGCGTCACTAGCCTGTTCCCATAGGCTACCATCTGAACTAGACCAAACATCTAACAGGGTTTGTTCCATATCATCTGCCCCTCCCATAACCCATATCTTATCATTAAATACGGCCGTTGTATGTCCTTGTCGCTCCGGGTATGGCGCCTCTATAAGTCGCACACTTTCATCTTCGGAGCTGGTATAATAGATCCATGGACTAAGGGAGTTAGCCGTCTCTCTTCCACCAATTATCCAAAGTGTATCATTAAAGACCGTAGTAGTATGATATGCTAATGCGCCAATACCCAATTCGTTACCTATATTCCAATTAAAACCGTCTTCTGAAGTTTCAAATTTTACGATTTCAATTTCGTCAGCCTCTTCTCCTCCTAGAAGCCATAATTTATCTTTAAAAAAGGTCACCGTATGGCCAGCTCTTCCCGAAAAATCAGCATTTTCAATAAATGCATTTTCCGGTACGTTTAGGTTTCGTGTACTAAAAGAAAAGGTTGATGATTTTGTTTCTTTACCGCCATTGTCTTTTGCAACAACAAACCATTCGTAATCTGTAGTTCTTGAGAGAGGGTTTGCAAGTTGAAAGCTAGTGGTGTTTAAATCCATAGCCAGTTTGTCTTCTGCCTCAACCGCTTTTCCTTCGGTATACAGGAAAAAGTCGTATACCACAGGATCACCATCAGGGTCTGTAGCCGTATTCCATGTAAACCTAGGCATCAAATCTATTTCCACACCTAAATCCATTACGTTCAACAAACTGAATGCACTTGGAGGTTGATTCTCTGAAATTGGATCGTCTTCTCCTTGTGGCTCTGGCCCTGTGTTATCATCATCATTTTTAGCACAGTTGCTTAGCAGAAATGCAAGTAAAAGGAACAGTATTTGACTTTCTTTTTTCATCCTATTTTTTTATAAAGGTGAAATGATTACGGTAACTGAGTAGGTATTTGTACTTCCATCCAGACCAGTAACCGTATAGCTTACCGCATTAGAAAAATCCTGCGCCCCAGTTGGAGAAACGGTAGCCCCGCTTCCTGCGGTTACCGCTATTGTAGGGATTAAACTTTCACGAACACTAGGATTTGTACCCTGTGGCAATACCACTGAAATTATTTTTTCAGCCTCATTAATCGTGCCTTCAAAATCTGCGGTGAGTGCTGCGTTTTGACTTCTGTTAAAACGAAAACTGGTAATACTTTTAAATGCTCTCCGAACCGTTATTTCATAGGTAACAGATACGCCATTTGGAGCATTCAATGTATAATTTACTGGGTTTGTAAAGTTCTGTACGCCGGTAGGCGTAATGGTAATTTCATCTGCAAATTCAATTCTTGGTGTTGGAAGATTATTAGGGTCCTGAAACTCAGAAACAATGACCTCAATTTCACTGGAAGCATCATCAATAGTACCTTCTCCTAAAAGGATATCGCCAGCAATTTCACTAAATCTAACCAAGCGAAAGCTTGTAATAGCAACCCTAATGACCATTACCTCATAAGTGGCGGTAGAACCATCTTCCGCCGTTACGGTATAGCTAACATTATTCGTAAAATCTTGAAAACCTGTTGGCGCATAGGTTGCCGCGGCCGAAGTTTCTACTGTAGGCAATAAATTAGCAACAGTAGCATTATTTGGAACATAAATGGTAATGGTCTTAGCTTCTTCATCTAAAATAGATTCTACGTCCTCGGAAAGGCCGTTATTACCGCCTCGCAATTGAAAACTGGTAATCGCTTTCTCAGTATTTAATTCGTTAGAAACTACCACCGTATAGTTTGTTGAGGAGTTATCTTCTGCCGTTACTACGTAGCTCACCTCATCTGAGAAATCTCTTGTCCCAGACACATTGATACTAGCCTTTTCTGATATTTGAATTGTTGGAGTTAACGCACTTAGGTCTACCCCAAACGGTACGGTAGCCGAAATGGTTTTTGCACTTTCGTTAATTACACCAACTACATCATTGGCTAAGGCATTATTTGAAGAAGCGTCGAACAAAAAGGAGGTTATTCTCTTTTCGCTATCCAGAACAACTGGGGCAGTATCATCGTCGTTTTTTTTACAGTTAACTGCTAAAAATAGTAGGAGCAACAATCCTAAACACTTAGTAATTTTCATAATCTAATTTTTAATTGATTTTCTTTTTATAGCGCTAAAATCAGGGGGGAAGTAAATGACTCTAACGGATGTCGATTTTCGACAGGATAAAAGTATTTGAAGTACTATTTATACCTTGTAATAAGAGTTCCAAAAATTGAAACTTTAGTATCAAAGTCGAACAACCTTATGTTTTCTGGACTTTTTCAAGCTCCACTACTGAAACTGTTTTAATATTGACATTGTACTCCTGGCACAATATCAATATCGGTTGAGCCTTGTAATTCTAAATCGCAGATAGATCCATCCAATACTGTAATATTGTTACTCTTCAAATAGAGCCTTTGCAAATTCGTTAATTGACCCATTTCTGGCGGCAGTGATTCTAGCCTGTTGTGGTTTAAGCCCAAAACAGCCAAATTGGTTAATTGACCAATCTCTTTCGGCATTGACTCTAATAGGTTGCCGGATATCCCCAGAGTGCTCAAATTGATAAGTTGACCCATTTCTGGCGGTAGTGATTTTAGCATATTAGCAGATAGGAACAAATCTGTCAAATTGGTCAGTTGACCCATTTCGGATGGTAGTGCCTCAAGCCTATTATTGATTAGCGTCATAGCGTTCAAATTGGTTAGTTGACCAATCTCTGGCGGTAAATTGGTCAAGCCTTTACTAGCTATAATTAACGTCGTTATGTCACTATTATCATTGATTATTACTCCCTCCCAATGACTAAGATCAGGGTCATCTAAATTGTCTGCCCAACCCAATGTATTTCCAGGGTTAGCCCTATGTATGGCTATCAAAACATCCCTATCCGTATAACCTACCTGCACTTTAATAACATATCTTTCAATTCGTCCGTTAACATTGAATTCGTACTTAACGGGGTTTCGAAAGTCTTGTGGGCCCGTGGGGCTGAATTGGGCTGTAGATGGCTCAATACTTGGGATTAAGGAAGTTATATCTGTCCCCTCGGGTACAATTGCAGCAATGACTTTTTTGTTGGGATCTATGTAGGCTTCAACGTCGCTTTTTAACGTCCTGTTATGTTTTGCCTTAAAAATCACCTTTGAGATACCTTTGCCAAAGGTAAATTTTAAATTATCTCCCTCATGATGAGTAATAGATTCTTCTTTGTCACAGCTTATACTAAAAGTAACCACTACGGCCAATAATAAGTAACATACATTCTTCATACTAATAGTTTTAATAGTTTATGATAGCACTAGACCAATGAATAAAAGAATACACTGCAGAGGTATTTTTTCAACAGGGTAAATGTATCTTGTATGCAACTATATTATCTTGACTATAGTCCCAAATAGTGCAATAAAAGTTTCAAGAAGTGCAATTTTAAAAGGGTACTTACGGTTTAACAACAAAAAAAACAGGGGTTTTCTTAACTATTTAAATTTCTTTTTTCCGCATAATCTGAAGGCGCAACACCGTATAACTCCCTAAAACACTTGGTAAAATAAGATACCCCATTAAAGCCAACCGCATAGGCAATCTGAGAAACGTTTTCGCCTTTTTGTAACAATAATTGAGCAGCCCGCTTTAACCTGAAGTTGCGCAGTAGTTCTCCGGGAGGGTGGTTGGTTAACGCTTTTAGTTTTCGATGCAACTGCGTTTTACTCATTCCCAAGGCATCTTGCATTTGTGGCACCCCAAATTCCGATTCCGTATGCATTTCTTCTAACAGTTCCAATACCCCATTTAAAAACTTTTCATCTAGTGAAGTAACTGTAATCTCCTTTGGATTAATAGCTGCCTTTCCTGCAAATAGCGTTCGTAGTTTTTTGCGTTCGTCTACTAGATTTTTAACCCGAACCTGCAATTCTCTTGCATTAAAAGGTTTGGTCAAATAATCATCAGCTCCAGTTTCTAGGCCTTCTAGTTTATTTTCAATTCCGGCTTTTGCCGTTAACATCACCACAGGAATATGGCTAGTACTAATTTGCGTTTTTAATGTTTTGGTTAATGTTACCCCGTCCATTTGCGGCATCATCAAATCAGTAATAATAAGGTCTGGTATTTTGCTTGTTGCTAACTTAAGCCCTTCTTTTCCGTTTGGAGCTTCCAAAATTTCATAGTCCTGTTGTAACTGCTCTCGTATAAAATGCCTCATGTCATTATTGTCTTCAATAATCAGGATTTGAGGTGCGTGTTTATTGGTTTGAATACGCTTGGCAATTGCTCCTACCCCTTCTTCTTTTACTACTACATCATTTGTGTTTAACTGATTCTTGTACGACTTTATTTCTGCTACTGGAAGTACGATCTTAAAAACACTTCCCTTCTCCAATTCACTTTCTACATAGATCTCTCCTTGCATAAGATCTACTAACTCTTTGGTTAAGGCTAGACCTATACCTGTTCCCGATTTCTCTCTGGTGTAACTATCATCTACTTGAAAGAAGCGATCAAAAATATGAGGTAACTTATCTACCGCTATACCCTGCCCATTATCCGAAACCAGTATTTGTAAGCGTTCATTTTTGTATTGCACGTTTAGCGTTACCGTCCCAGAATCTGGTGTAAATTTAAAGGCATTACTGAGCAAGTTATAGGTTATTTTTTCCAACTTATCTCTATCAAAAGATACCCAAAGCGCGCTAGACGGAATGGTGATTTGGTAATCAATATCGCGTTGGGCAGCATGTGAACTAAAAGAGGAAGCTGCAGCACGTAAGCATTTAAAGAGATCTCCTTCGGCAGCATTCAATCGCAATTTACCACTATCCAATTTTGATAGATCTAAAAGTTGATTGACCAATTTTAGTAAACGGTTCGCATTGCGCCGGATCATCTTTACATTGGTTATGCTCAGTTTGGTTTCCCCGGTCTCTTCCATTTTTTCAACAGGCCCTTTTATCAAGGTCAACGGAGTGCGAAACTCATGTGAAATATTAGCAAAAAGCCTTGTCTTCATAGTGTCCAGCTCTTTAAGTTTTTCCGTTTGACTCTCCAATTGCTGGTTTTTCTTTTTAATTTCTTGAGTTCGTTCATCAACCATCTTTTCAAGCGCCAAATTCTTTACGCGCAGCTGCTGAGAACGCCATTGCGAGAAAAGCATCAAAGTTAAAATGGCCCCTATGATATATAGCCCATACGCCCACCAAGTACGGTACCATGG
>CAZWVO010000042.1:0-9321 GCA_964637535.1 uncultured Flavobacteriaceae bacterium | reverse complement strand
GTGTTATTGGTATTGTTGGCATTAGGGTTAAAAAATAAATCGTTGCTATTAATGTAGTTGCCATCGCCATCCATCCAAGTTTCTTTGGCACCAGACGCTATTTGATAGTTAGTGTTGTTGGCAGGGTTGTACACTGTTTCCTCTTCATTTATAGCGTTTAAAAAACCTTGTTGATTGCCACCGCTTGAGTGGCTGGGAGATGTACTTTGGCTGCCAAAAGTACGGTTCATGAACGAGGCATTATGGGCATCTTGGGCTGCCCAAATACCTTTCATTTTTTGTTGATGCGCATTGAACATAGCATTGCGTTCTGCCATTCTATTCTGATGGTTAACAATAGATTGCCTGCTAGCTTGATCAAGTCGATTAATAGAGGCCTGTGTTCTTCTTCGGTTTTCTTCTTGCCGCTCCGCTCTAAGCTTAGTCATAAAGTTTTCCCAATCCGATGTGGGTTTATTTTCCAAGTTGGCTTGTATAAAATTGCTTACATTATTGTTAAAATCGTCTTCTTCTGAAATTAGTACATCGGTTTGGTATAACCATACAATGGCTTTTTCATTGTTTATGCTGGGTTGATCTAGCTTTATGTACGTAAGAATTACCAGGGCTTTTTGATTGCTATTATTTTTCCAAACAGTGCCACTTACCGAAACTTCAGAAGAGGTGGTAGCATCTTTATAGATTTCTTCTTGTACTTTTTGCTCTAATGCTGGAAAGACTTTTGTATCCTCAAAGGAAAATCCCTTGCTTTTTAGTTTCCCTGCTATTTCTGATTGCACTAATTCTTGAGGTGTTTTTAGGCTTCTAATACCTTTAAAACCACTGTTTCGCATTAGCTGCTCTAAGTAAGGACTAGAACTTGAGTAATGCATTTTTAATGGGGTATTAAAGGCACGCATTCCCTTATTACCCTGTATTTGGTATCTAAAAACGGGGATAATGGGGTCCACATCATAGTCGGCTTTTACACGAACTTTCCAATCTGAAGGATAACTGGTTGTAGCTACCAAGAGCCCCGTTTTAGGATCTTTGTATTGGAACTTTTTTTTAGTTTCACCAAAAAAAGAAAAAGAAGCATCAGTAGCTTGGGTATCATCCAAATTGGGATTTTGAAAACCACAAGCTTGTACAATTATCGCAAATAAAATAAGGAGACAAAATTTCAACATTTTCATGAGTTGGTTTTTAGAGTTTATGTAAGCATATCGCAGAAAAGAAAGAATGTCATCAAAAACTTCCTTCTTAATGCTACCTTTGTACTATGAATATGAAACACAAAGCGGGTTTTGTCAATATTATAGGGAATCCTAATGTGGGTAAATCTACCTTAATGAATGCCTTTGTTGGAGAGAAATTATCTATTATCACCTCCAAAGCGCAAACTACTCGACATCGAATTTTGGGTATTGTTAACGGAGCTGATTTTCAGCTTATTTTGTCTGACACCCCCGGAATTATAAAACCGGCGTACGAGTTGCAAACTTCCATGATGGATTTTGTAAAATCGGCCTTTGAGGATGCAGATGTGCTTCTATATATGGTAGAGATAGGAGAAAAGGCTTTAAAGGATGAAGCTTTTTTTGAGAAAATAAAAAATAGTAAGACGCCCGTTTTACTACTTTTAAATAAGGTAGATACGGCAACGCAAGAGTTGCTAGAAGAACAGGTGCAGTATTGGCAAGCCTTACTGCCTAAGGTAGAATTACACCCTATATCGGCCCTCTCCAATTTTAATGTAAAAAATGTTTTTGAACGTATTATAGAGTTGCTTCCAGAGGCCCCGGCCTATTATCCTAAGGATCAGCTAACCGATAAACCAGAACGCTTTTTTGTAAACGAAACCATTAGAGAGAAAATATTAAAACACTACAAAAAGGAAATTCCATACGCTGTAGAGATTGAGACAGAAGAGTTTATTGAAGATGATAAAATTATAAGAATGCGCGCGGTAATAATGGTAGAGCGCGATTCCCAAAAAGGAATTATTATTGGCCATAAAGGCAGTGCACTAAAAAGGGTTGGCGTAGAGGCGCGTAAAGACTTGGAAAAATTCTTTGATAAACAGGTGCATTTAGAACTCTATGTAAAAGTGAATAAGAATTGGCGTAGTAATGCAAGACAACTAAAACGTTTTGGGTACCATAATAAGTAATGCCCTTGCGCCATTTTCTATTCCTTCTTTTTCGTAAAAAAGAAGGAAATTTATGGTATAATTCGTACAAAAATTGCCAATTTTTCTAAAAATAAAGTGACTTTCGTCGAAAAAAAGGGTCTTATCCTTTGACCGAAAAGAACTTTTGTTATCTTTATTTTATCGATGAACAGTACAAAAACCCCGATGAAATGAAAAATATTGTCATTATTGGTGCTTCGGACTATGCTAGTAAGGTGCTTACATGTGCGCAAAAAGAAGGGAAATTTAATGTTGTTGGGTTCATTGATGCTACCTTTGCTTCTAAGACGATAAAGCACTTGGATTTCCCTGTACTAGGGAGTTTAAAAGACCTTGCATATCTTACCGATAAATTACAATTGCACGGAGGAATATTGGCCGTGCAATCCAATAAGAAACGAAAAGTTATGGCAGATAAAATTGCCAAAATGATTCCCAACTTTGAATTTGAAAGTACTGTGGCACCCAGTGCTAAACTAGGAGATAATTTATATATTGGAAAAGGCACTGTAATTTTGGAAAGTACACGTATAGCATCCGATTCTTGGGTTGGAGACTTTTGTATTCTTAATAGTGAGGCCACTTTGGGCAATAATGGTATTATGGATGATTTTTCTAGCTTGGCTGCAAACGTTACTGCCGGAAACCATATAGGTTTGGCAAAATATACCCATATGGACGCAAGTATGAACAACAATTCCAATACCGCTAACAATACTTCTTTTAGTGCTAAGGACCTAGGCTATTATGCCATTGGATTCGGAAAGCGTCTTAAAATTAATTTATAACAAGCAATTCTCTTTATACAGGATACGGTAGTATGCTTGATTATAAAGGGATTAGTACTACCTTTGTGGCCTAATTGAAAAATATGAGTGCTATTGTAGCCATTGTGGGAAGGCCTAATGTTGGAAAATCTACCTTTTTTAATCGTCTAATTCAACGTAGAGAGGCTATTGTAGACGCCGTTAGTGGTGTTACTCGCGATAGGCATTACGGTAAAAGTGATTGGAATGGTAAAGAGTTTTCACTCATTGATACCGGGGGTTATGTGGTAGGTAGCGACGATGTTTTTGAACAGGAAATAGACAAACAAGTAGAACTTGCTATTGATGAGGCTGATGCTATTATTTTTATGGTTGACGTGGAAACCGGAATTACCGGAATGGACGAAGACGTAGCCAAGCTGCTTAGAAAAGTAAAGAAACCCACATTTTTAGCTGTTAATAAGGTAGATAATTCCAAAAGACTAGAGGAAGCAGTAGAATTTTACAGCTTAGGTCTAGGCGATTATTTTACCTTGTCTAGTATTAATGGAAGTGGCACTGGAGAACTGCTAGACGCACTGGTAGCGGTATTGCCAGAAAGCGAAGAAGAAACAGAACAATTGCCTCGTTTTGCTGTAGTGGGAAGGCCTAACGCTGGCAAGTCGTCATTCATTAATGCGTTAATAGGAGAGGAGCGGTATATTGTTACCGATATTGCAGGGACTACCAGAGATAGTATTGATACCAAATACAACAGATTTGGATTTGAGTTTAATTTGGTAGATACTGCGGGTATAAGAAGAAAAGCTAAGGTAAAGGAAGATCTGGAGTTTTATTCTGTAATGCGCTCTGTGCGCGCTATTGAACATTGCGATGTGTGCCTCCTTGTATTAGATGCTACACGTGGTTTTGACGGTCAAGTACAAAATATTTTTTGGCTGGCGCAACGGAACAATAAAGGAGTTGTAATTCTAGTAAATAAATGGGATTTATTGGATAAAGATACCCATACGGTTAAATCCTACACCCAAAAAATTAAAACGGTAATAGCTCCCTTTATAGATGTTCCTATCTTGTTCATATCTGTCCTTACCAAGCAACGTATTTTTAAGGCAATAGAAACTGCCGTAGAAGTATATGAGCATCGGAGTAAAAAGGTACCTACGCGTAAGCTTAATGATATAATGCTCCCTATTATAGAACAAAATCCACCTCCAGCGTACAAAGGAAAATACGTTAAAATTAAATTCTGCACCCAACTGCCTACCAATTACCCGCAGTTTGCTTTCTTTTGCAACCTGCCGCAATATGTTAGGGATCCGTATAAACGTTTTTTGGAAAACAAGCTTAGGGAAAACTTTGATTTTAGCGGAGTACCTATTACTATTTTTATGAGAAAGAAATAAGTAGTTTCAGGCTAGTTTTTGTAGGCTAGGGACGTCTGTTTTATTTGTTGCTACCAACCGCCAGAGGCACCACCTCCTCCAAAGCCTCCACCACCAAAACCGCCTCCAAAGCCTCCGCCGCCAAAACCACCACCACCACTAAAGCCACCTCCAGAAGAAGAACCGCCTCTCCCCATATTGCTTAAAATAATAATATCCCAGAGGTCCATAACGGAAGAACGCCTTCCACCATTGCCTCCTCCTTTACCACGGTTTCTATTAGAAAGCATAATGATGATCACAATAAAGATAATGAAGGGTAAAAACGTTTCGAATGGAAAATGAGGATCGTTATCAAAGCTCCGGTCTTCCTTAAATTCTCCATTTAAGGCCATAAAAATAGCATCTGCCCCTTGATCTAAACCGGCATAGTAATTACCCTGTTTAAATTGAGGAATAATTACCTGGTCTATAATCTGTTTGGATAAAGCGTCTGTAATCGTACCTTCTATTCCCTCACCAGTATTTATAGCAATTCTCCGGTCGTCTTTAGCCAATAAAATTAATATTCCATTATCTTTATCGGCTTGGCCAATACCCCATTTTTCTCCCCATTGCGCTCCTAAATAATTAATATTCTCTCCTTTTGTAGAACTAATAACAGCAAGCACAATTTGGGTAGACGTACTGTCTGCGTATCCAATTAATTTTTCTTCTAAGATTTTGCTTTGTGGCTCGGAGAGTAAATTAACATAATCGTATACACTGGTTTGTGCTGTTGCTTTTGGCGTTTCAGGAATCTGGAACTGCGCAAAAACAACAAGGTTGCTGCAAAGGAAAAACGCAATGCTAAGCCTTAGATACTTCATTGCTAAGTTCATTTGTGTCATGATGATTCCATGGAAAATGAGCCTCTAATTCTCTTCCTGCACTTAAAACACCTTCAATTATACCTTGTTTAAAATTACCTTGTTTAAATTGTTGTTGGATAAGATTTTTAGTAGTATCCCAAAAATTTTCTGATACCGCTTTATGGATACCGCGGTCTCCATAAATTGCAAATTTTTTATCTACAACCGCTACATAAATAAGCACCCCATTTTCTGCCTTGGTATTGTCCATTTTTAATAGGTGAAATACTTCTTTAGCCCTATCCATATGAGGCTGTTTTGTAGTGGCTTCTATATGCACTCTAATTTCACCAGAGGTATTTTTTTCCGCTTCTAAAATAGCATCTACAATGGCGCGTTCTTCCGCAGCGGTTAAAAAGTCTTCTACTTTAGACATGGACGGGGTTTATTTGAAATCGAAATCTACATCTGGGGCATTTTCAGATCCCGGATCCGCCTTATAACGTGTCATTTCTTCAAATCCAAACATGCCGGCTAGAAGTTTTCCAGGAAATTTAGTGGTGTGAATATCGTAAATATTTACCTGCTCATTGTATCGATCTCTTGCAATATTAATTCTATTCTCTGTTCCTTCGAGTTGCGATTGTAACTGCAAGAAATTTTGATTCGACTTAAGATCAGGATAGCGTTCAACCACCACCATTAATTTACTTAAAGCCCCTGTTAATCCAGATTGCGCTTGTTGAAAAGCAGCTATTTTTTCAGGAGTTAAATTACCCGCGTCAATAGTAGTAGCAGTAGCTTTTGCCCTTGCTTCAATAACATCGGTTAAGGTGCTTTTTTCAAAGTCTGCAGCGCCTTGTACGGTTTTAACTAAATTCCCTATTAAATCATTTCTGCGCTGATATGCACTTTCAACATTAGACCAAGCCGTTTTAGCATTTGCTTCATAGGTTACTGCGGTATTGTTAAAGCCAACTGCCCATTGGTAAATTCCAAAGAGTACGATAGCAATAACAATTAATGGAATGAGCCATTTTTTCATCTATTTCCGGTTTTTATGGTTAGACCTACAAGATACAGGAAATTTTGAATATGTTAAAAGCGAATAGTACGGGGTGTAGGGTAATTCCAATACGCTCCTGTAGTGTTAGGGAAAAACGCTTAAAGCTGACTTTTAATCTTAATGAGCTCTGCTTTTACGAGTTCTAATTTCTGAATGACCTCAAAGGTAGAAAGCGCTTTTTGTTTACGCTCTTTTAAGTGGGTCTTAGCTCCTTCTAAGGTAAATCCACGTTCTTTAACCAAATGGTAAATCAACTGTAAATTGGTGATATCGCTAGGTGTAAATTTGCGGTTGCCCTTGGCATTTTTTTTTGGTTTTAGGACATCAAATTCTTTTTCCCAAAAACGGATTAAAGAGGTATTTACGCCAAACGCTTTGGCTACTTCACCAATGCCGTAATACCTTTTTTCCGCTAGTTCTATATGCATTAATCTAAGGATTGATTTTCCTGAGTTGCGTATTTCAACATATTTTGAAATTCTTTAGCGCTTAAACTTCCGTAGTAGAAATTAATAGGATTAATGCGCTCTCCGTCTTTAAATACTTCGTAATGTAAATGCGGGGCTTCCGAACGCCCTGTGCTTCCTACAAAACCAATAAGATCACCACGCTTAACATACTGTCCTTTTTTTACATTGTATTTGCTTAAGTGGGCATATAAGCTCATATAATCGTAACCGTGATCTATTCTAATGTGCTTTCCATACCCAGAAGATCCGTTATCTGCGCGCTTTACTCGGCCGTCACCAGTTGCATATACTGGAACGCCTCTGGGAGCTGTAAAATCCATTCCGCGGTGCATTTTTCTAGCCTTGGTAAACGGATCTGAACGCCATCCATAACCAGAAGCCATACGGGTAAGATCTTCGTTCTTCAAAGGTTGTATTGCTGGAATAGCAGCTAAGAGCTTTTCTTTTTCTTCCGCCATTACGGCAATCTCTTCCAAAGATTTGGATTGGATAACCATCTGCTTCTGAATAATGTCCATTCGCTTAACCGTAGCAATAATCATATCAGAATTATTAAAACCCTCTAAAGATTTATATCGGTTTACACCTCCAAAACCTGCACGACGCTGTTCTTCGGGAATAGGATTAGCCTCAAAATACAAGCGGTAAATATTATTGTCCCTATCCTCCATATTAGTAAGGACATGTTCTATTTGCTCCATTTTTTTATCGAGCAACTCAAACTGCAATTCGTAGTTTTTTACCTCACGTTGAAGCGAAAGTTCCTTAGGAGTGTTTAAAATATTCGTATTGAGAAGTACAGTAAGTCCTATAAAACCAAATAACCCAGAAGCTAACAGAAAAAGAAAAATGTTTCTGTACTTCCTAGATTTTTTAGGTTCAATCTTTCGATACGAAAGCGTATCGGGATCGTAATAGTATTTTACTTTAGACATGAATGGATTTTATCCTATTTTTGTGCACTTATATTAAGCGAACAAACAAATATAAAAATTGTTTTGCATAATATGTTAAATTTATAAAAACTTCCCACTTTTATATGAAATCTCAAGAAATCAGAGCTAAATTTTTAGAATTCTTTGCTAAAAAGAAGCATCAAATTGTTTCTTCAGCCCCTATGGTAATCAAAGATGATCCTACTTTGATGTTTACCAATGCAGGTATGAATCAGTTTAAATCCTATTTTTTGGGAATAGAAAAATCCAAATTTTCTAGAATAGCAGATACCCAAAAATGCTTACGGGTAAGCGGAAAACACAATGATTTAGAAGAGGTTGGGAAAGACACCTATCATCATACCATGTTTGAGATGCTGGGGAACTGGAGTTTTGGAGATTATTTTAAAGAAGAAGCAATTCAATGGGCTTGGGAGTTGCTTACCAAGGAGCTCAAGATAGACAAAGACAGTCTGTATGTGTCGGTTTTTGAAGGAAGTGATGATAAAGATAAGCTTGCTATGGATACGGAGGCTTTGGAACTCTGGAAGGCTATTGTTCCAGAAGACCGTATTATTATGGGGAATAAAAAAGATAATTTTTGGGAAATGGGAGATCAGGGACCCTGTGGTCCGTGTTCGGAAATACATGTGGATATTCGCAGCCCAGAAGAAAAAGCAAAAGTGCCGGGAGCTAGCTTAGTAAATCAAGATCATCCATTAGTAGTAGAGATATGGAATCTGGTATTCATGCAATACAACCGTAAGGCTAATGGGTCTTTAGAATCGTTACCCCAAAAGCACGTAGATACTGGAATGGGGTTTGAACGACTTTGTATGGTTATGCAAGGCGTTGCATCTAATTATGACACAGATGTTTTTACACCCATTATTAGAGAAATAGAAACCATTACCCACTCGGAATATAGTATTAATCAAGAAATTGATATTGCCATACGCGTAATTGCAGATCATATTAGAGCCGTATCATTTTCTATTGCAGACGGTCAATTGCCTAGTAATACAGGAGCTGGTTATGTGATTCGGCGTATCTTAAGGAGAGCTATTAGATATGGGTTTACATTTTTAGATACCAAAGAGCCTTTTATGTACAGGTTGGTAAAGGTGCTCACAGATACTATGGGAGTAGCGTTTCCTGAACTTAAAGAACAGCGCCAACTAATAGAAAACGTCGTAAAAGAAGAGGAACACTCTTTCTTAAAAACCCTAGAGCAAGGTTTGGTGCTTTTAGATACCATTATATACAATACAAAGGGGAAAACAATTGACGGTCGAAAAGCTTTTGAATTGTATGACACCTATGGCTTTCCAATAGATTTAACGGCATTAATTTTAAGTGAAAAAGACTATGCTCTGGATGAGGATGGTTTTAATAAGGCTATGGAAGAACAGAAGGCCAGATCCAGATCGGCTTCTGAGATAGCCAAGGAAGACTGGACTATTCTGGTCCAAGATGTAGAGCAAGAGTTTGTTGGATACGATATTTTGCAGGCCGATGTAAAATTGGTAAAGTATAGAAAGGTAACCACCAAAAAGGAAGGAGATCAGTATCAACTTGTATTTAACCTTACTCCTTTTTATCCGGAAGGTGGTGGGCAAGTAGGAGATAAAGGATATTTGGAGGTTCCGAATGGCGATGTGGTTTATATTTTAG
>CAZWVO010000041.1:0-9350 GCA_964637535.1 uncultured Flavobacteriaceae bacterium | reverse complement strand
GGGGTCACCCACATCCATAGCATTAGAAATAGTAGGCTTAGAGGGTTTAGGGTTATACATTCCTGTTCTCATAAATTCCGGCACCGTATCATTTACATTGGTTGCTGCCACAAAATGTTTTACTGGCATGCCTAACTTTTGAGCTACGATACCAGCACATATATTACCAAAATTTCCACTTGGTACGGAGAAGACCATTTCTTTTCCTTGAGATTTCACTTGCTTATAGGCAAATAAAAAGTAAAACAATTGTGGTAACCAACGGGCTATATTAATAGAGTTGGCAGAGGTTAATTGCATATGGTTTGTAATATCAGTATCCAAGAAAGCGGTTTTCACCATGTTTTGACAGTCGTCAAAAGTGCCATCTACTTCTAAGGCGGTTATATTTTGCCCTAAAGTAGTTAGCTGGCGTTCTTGAATATCACTCACTTTTCCACTAGGGTAGAGGATAACCACCTTAACCCCTTCAACTCCAAGAAAACCATTAGCTACAGCACCTCCTGTATCTCCTGAGGTAGCTACTAAAACGGTTACTTCTTTTGATTTAGTTTCTGAAAAATAGCCCAAACAATTCGCCATAAAGCGGGCGCCAACATCTTTAAAAGCCATAGTAGGACCGTGGAACAATTCTAGTGAAGCTATGTTATCTTCTAGTTCAACTACCGGAAAATCAAAATCTAAAACGGTGGTTAAAATTTGCTTTAGCTTTTCATTAGGAATATCATCGCTTACAAATTGATGAATGGCATTAAAAGCAATTTCGGTATTGGTAAGGGGCTCAATATTTTTAAAGAACGAAGCGGGTAAAGAAGTTATACGCTCCGGAAAGTACAGACCTTTATCCGGGGCAATCCCAGCTATGACGCCTTCTTTAAAGGAAACCTTTGGAGCATTGTTATTTAGACTATAAAAGTTCATTCTGAAGCATTTACTATTTTTATTCCTTTTGCATTAATTCCAGAAACGTGGATTTCGTAATCTACACCAATACCTGCGTATACCTCTTGTATGGCCTTGGCAACCGCTTTGGCGGTATCTTCTCCTTTGCTCAATGCAAAAATTGAAGGTCCAGAACCAGAAATACCACTCCCTAACGCTCCTGCTTTTAAAGCCGCTTCCTTTACATCGTTAAATCCGGGAATTAAAATAGCGCGAATAGGCTCTATAATATGATCTACTAAAGACCGTCCTATAAGATCATAATCTTTGGTATACAAACCTGCAATTAATCCACCTACATTTCCCCATTGTTTTATACCATCTTCTAGGGAAATAGTAGTTTTTAATATTTTTCTAGAATCGGCGGTTTTAATTTCAATTTGTGGATGAATAATAGTAGCAAAGAGGGCCTCTGGAGTGGGTATTTGTATAATGTCTAATGGATTATAACTGCGTACTAGGGTAAAACCACCAAAAAGTGCAGGGGCTACATTATCTGCATGGGCAACACCACTAGCTAAACGCTCTCCTTCCATTGCAAATTGAACCAGTTCTAAGGGATTAAAGGGGTTACCTATGAGGTGGTTCATGGCCCAAACTGCTCCTGCAGCACTGGCCGCACTACTACCTATTCCGCTACCTGCCTTAATATTCTTATATATGGCAATATCAAACCCGCCGTCATAAGAACTGGCTGCTAATAGTGCCATACCGGCCACGCCAGCTACGTTTTGCGTAGTCTCCATGGGTAAATCTTGCCCTATAATCTTGCTGATAGTAATGTCTTTGGTAGTGGTTTTACGTACTACCATGGTATCTCCAATACCGTCTAAGGCTACACCTAAGACATCAAAACCACAAGATATATTTGCAATAGTTGCGGGACAAAAAACACTGATTTCTTCGTTTTTCATGCGATTTAGAAGTTACCAATTCGTATAATATCTGCAAAAATACCGGAGGCAGTAACAGCTGCACCTGCGCCTGCTCCCTTAATTATCATAGGTTGATTTGGATAGCGTTCTGTATAAAACAAAACAATGTTATCACTGCCCTCTAAGTTATAAAAATCATGATCAGTTGGAATATGTTGCAAACCAACACTGGCCTTTCCATTTTCAAATTGTGCCACATATTTTAGCTTACTATCTGCGGCAATTGCCTTGTTGTACATTTTTTGAAAACCAGTTTCGTGCTTTTTTAGCGAACTAAAAAAGGCTTCATTGGTAGTAGTTGCTAAGCTTTCTTCAGGGAGAAAAGACTGGTTTTCAATATCTTCCATATTAAGTTTGTAATCACTTTCCCGTGCTAAGATTAGAATTTTTCGCATTACATCTACTCCGCTTAGATCTATTTTAGGGTCGGGTTCTGTATAACCCTCTTCTTTTGCTTGCTGTACCACATCGTGGAATGTTGTGGAGTCATTAAAATTGTTGAAAACAAAGTTTAAACTTCCAGAGAGCACCGCTTGTATTCGTAGTATTCTATCTCCCGAGGCAATAAGGTTTTTAAGCGTGTCAATAATTGGTAAACCTGCTCCTACATTAGTTTCAAATAAGAAAGGAGCATTGTATTCTCGTGCCAAATCCTTTAAAGATTTGTAATTGGAATAGTCCGATGAACAGGCTATTTTATTACAGGTAACCACAGAAATACTCTGTGCTAAGTAAGCAGCATAGGTATTTGCAATATCCTCACTAGCCGTATTGTCTACAAAAATACTATTGCGATAGTTAAGGGTTTGCACTTTAGTTAAAAACTGTGCTTTGTCTGCTTTCTCTCCTTTGCTAAGCAAAGCTTCCCACTCCTTTAAGGCGATACCGTCCTCATTAAAAATCATGGTTCTTGAATTGGAAATTCCGATGACTCTAACATTGAGCTTTAGATTCTTTTTTAGGTATGCCCTTTGACCACTAATTTGATTTAAAAACTTAGAACCCACATTACCAACTCCCATTACAAAGAGGTTTAGTTGTTTAATGTTTTCTTCAAAAAACTCCTCGTGTAAGGCATTCAGTGCTTTTTTTACATCCTCTTCCCGAATAACAGCAGAAATATTCCGCTCCGAAGCTCCTTGCGCTATGGCTCTAATATTTACATTGTTTTTTCCTAGTGTACTAAACATTTTACCGCTAAGGCCTTGGTGGTGTTTCATATGATCTCCTACCAATGCAATAATGGCTAATTCTTTTTCGGTATGTATGGGTTGTATTTTGCCCTGCGCAATCTCATAAGCAAAAGTAGTCTCAACTGCTGTTACGGCTTTCATTACATCCTTTTCCGCAATACCTACGCAAATAGAATGCTCAGAAGAGGCTTGGGTAATGAGTACAATACTAATATTGGCCTGCGATAGTACTTCAAAAAAGCGTTTAGATATTCCAGGAATACCTACCATTCCTGGACCTTCCAAGGAAAGTAAGGCAATATCAGCTACATGGGTAATGCCCCGTACTGTTTTACCTTCTTCATTCTTTTTTTGCGTAATTCTGGTACCCTCATCTGCAGGCGAAAAGGTGTTTTTTATGACAATAGAAATTCCTTTTGCTAAGACGGGCTGAATGGTTGGAGGGTATAACACTTTAGCACCAAAGTGCGAAAGTTCCATAGCTTCTTCATACGAAATATGGGCAATAGCTCTTGCTTGTTTTACCAATTTAGGATTGGCAGTGAACATTCCGCTTACATCTGTCCAAATCTGTAGCTCCTTAGCGTTAATTGCCGCTGCAACAATAGCTGCAGTATAATCAGAACCACCTCTACCTAAGGTAGTAGAATTGCCGTTTACAGAAGAAGCAATAAAACCACCTAAAACCACTATAGCCTGCTTTTCTTTTTTAAAGTATGTTGTACACGCTGTATTGGTATGTTTAAAATCTACCGTTGCTTTCCCGTAATTATCATTTGTGATAATTAAGGTTCTGCTATCTACATGCGAAGCGTCTAGTTTTTCCGAGGTAAAAAATGCATAAATAATGTATGATGATAAAAGTTCTCCGTAACTTACTATTTTGTCTGATAGTTTTGGTGTTATTTCACCAATTAAAGAAGCACCTTCTAGTAAGGTTTCAAGCGTGTTTAGTTCACTTTTTACAGTACTTAAAACCTTGCTTTGTTTTTTTAAAGGAATGAGTTCTTGGATGGTGGTGATATGACGTGACTCGATCTTTTGCAGTATTTTTTTGTAACTATTGTCCTGAGCAGCAGCCAAGGTTGCAGTTTGCAATAACATATCGGTAACTCCGCCCAGAGCAGAAACCACTACAACTTGTTTTTTAGCATCGCTTTGGGCAACTATAGCAGCAACGTGTCTTATGTTTTTTGCATTGGCGACAGAAGTACCACCAAATTTTAGAACTTTCATAATGTAAAAATTGAATTAGACTAGAATTGAAAAATTGTACGTAGGTACAAGGACGGAAGAATATGTAGCTATTTACCCCACAGGGGTAGTTGCGCTAGGTGTAAATTTGCCAGCACCGCAATTTTCTAAGAAAGAAAAGAAATCTAAGTTGTTGATATCCTTGTTGTACATTGTTCTAATAAAGAATCAAAAGTAGTATTTTTGGTTACCTTATCAAATACGAGCTAAGATTTTTATTAAATCGCCAACAGATCACTATAATTTTTATGGAATGAAGATTTTTAATGCACAACAAATCTACGACGCTGATAAATTCACAATTGAAAAACAGCAAATAAGAAGCGAAGAGCTCATGGAAAGAGCTGCTGTTCAGATTTTTAATTGGATTCACCTGCGAATGCAAGGCGCTCCTGTAAAAATACATTTGTTCTGCGGTATTGGTAACAACGGAGGAGATGGTATTGCTTTAGCAAGACATTTACAGGAACACGGATATCACTTAGACGTTTATGTAGTAAACTATAGCGAAAAGCGTTCTAAAGATTTTTTAATCAACTTAGATCGACTTAAGGATCGGAAAATATGGCCACATTTTTTAAGCGATACGCATCCTTTTCCAGAAATTCATAGCGATGATATTATAGTAGACGCTATTTTTGGAATAGGTTTAAATAGGTCTCCCGAGGATTGGGTGGTAAAACTCATACAAGACCTTAATAGTACTGGAGCATTTATTTTAGCTGTAGATGTACCGTCTGGATTATATATGGATAAAGTGCCCGAAAACCCCAAGGCCGTGATACAAGCTAATTATGTATTGAGTTTTCAAGCACCTAAACTAATTTTCTTTTTACCGCAAACAGGAATATATATCAACCAATGGGAAGTTCTAGATATTGGTTTAGATATGGAGTTTCTAATGCAACAAGAGACAGATTTTGAGCTCATTGGAAAACAAGAGGTATTACCCTTATACGTGCCGAGAGAAAAATTCACACATAAAGGTCACTATGGACATGGTTATATTGTTGGTGGAAGCTATGGAAAAATAGGAGCAGTAGTGTTAGCAGCAAAAGCGTGTTTGCTAAGCGGTAGCGGATTGGTAACGGCCTACGTGCCAAAATGTGGAACCCTCCCATTACAAACCGCCTTCCCAGAGGCTATGGTGCTAACAGATCCTGATGAGGAGTGCATTAGCAAATTAAAGTTTGACGACACCCCTACGGTAATTGGTATGGGGGTTGGAATGGGAACTAACACAAAGACGGTAACGGCACTAGATGCTTTTCTCACAATCAATAAAACAGCCTTAGTACTAGATGCAGATGCGTTAAATGTCTTGGCTAAGAACAAAAAATTGCTTTTAAAATTACCCCCACAAAGTGTGTTAACACCGCATCCAAAGGAGTTAGAACGCTTAATAGGAAAATGGAAAAACGATTTTGACAAACTTCAAAAAACCAAGAAATTTGCAAAAAAGTACGATTGCGTTGTAGTGATTAAAGGTGCCAATAGTATTGTAGTATATAACAATAAAGGGTACGTAAATACAACTGGAAATCCAGGAATGGCCACAGCGGGTAGCGGCGATGTACTTACCGGTATTATTACATGCTTAATGGCTCAGGGGTATCCAGCAATATCCGCAACGGTTTTTGGTGTATACCTCCATGGAAGAGCGGCAGATATTGCCGTAGAAGATACAGGATACCAAGCCCTGACCGCGTCACATATTGCAGCAACTATCGGAAAAGCGTTTATCGATTTATTTAAGGTTCCAGAAACCCCTCCATCACAGGAGGAGCAAGAGCAACAAGAACAGCAGTAATAGGTGAAGTTTTTTTGGTTGGTTTGGCATGGAATACGTAAGACATCCAAGCGTTAGTTTTTCACTTTTCTTTTTACCCAAGTAACTGCGTTTTTGTAATCGATAAAGAACTTCATTGATTTTTTGTAAAACAATTTTTCAATCTTAAAGTTATGCATGTCAATTTCTTTCATCGAAACTACTGCTAATGCTTTAAGGTTAGTAAGTTCTCTTAAATAGCCATAGATGGTTGGGTCTATTGCATAAGAGTTTTTACGAAAACTGATATAACCAAATTCCTTATCTCTAAAATGGATTTCTGAAATGCCTATAATCTGATACGCTCTTTCTAAGGTAAGCGTGGCGCCCTCATCAAAAATGGCAACCATGTAGTTTTTATAGACTTGAATTATACCAATATCCAATTGGTATTCTCTGACGATAATCGTCTTTTTAGCCGGTCCGACTTTCATTCTGTGTATTTTATAGTGTCTCAAGACGAAAGTAGACCTATGTGCTAATAATGTGAAAAAAAATAGATGAAGAACATAAATATCGTTTATATGACATCATATAATTTTTCTTGTATTTGCATTCCTACTTACTTTGTAGAAGCGCTAAAAAAAGGGAGTAGTTTTTAAACTACTCCCTTTGTGTTTTTACGTAGCCTATGCGGGCTAAGGGTTAGAAGATTTTGCCGCTTTATTTATCTTAATCGTTAACTCTTCTTTTTTGGTATTTAGATCCATAATAATTTTGTCTCCTTCATCCAATTTAGAATTTACAATTTCCTCTGCAAGTGCATCTTCTATATACTTTTGAATTGCTCTTTTTAAGGGTCTTGCCCCATATTGCTTGTCAAAACCTTTGTCGGCAATATAATCCTTAGCTTTATCCGTTAGCTTAAGATCATAACCAATGTCTTTTATGCGTAAAAAGAGTTTATCCAACTCAATGTCAATAATTTTGTGAATATGCTCTCTTTCTAAAGCATTAAATACAATGACATCGTCAATCCTATTTAAGAATTCTGGGGCAAACGCTTTCTTTAAGGCATTTTCTATTACACTTTTTTGATGCGAATCTTCCTGCGATTTCTTGGCAGCTGTTCCAAAACCAACCCCTTGGCCAAAATCTTTTAGTTGACGTGCCCCTATATTAGAGGTCATTATTATAATGGTGTTTCTAAAATCTATCTTTCTACCAAGACTATCTGTCAAAAATCCATCATCTAGTACCTGTAAAAGCATATTAAAGACATCTGGGTGCGCCTTTTCTACTTCGTCAAGTAACACCACCGCATACGGTTTCCGTCTTACTTTTTCCGTTAACTGCCCTCCTTCTTCATAGCCTACATATCCTGGAGGTGCTCCTACTAGCCTAGAAATGGCAAATTTTTCCATATACTCGCTCATGTCAATACGTATAAGCGCATCTTCCGAATCAAATAGCTCCTTAGCTAAAACCTTAGCTAACTGTGTTTTACCAACTCCAGTTTGTCCTAGAAAAATAAAAGAACCAATGGGTTTATTGGGATCTTTTAGCCCAGCTCTATTACGCTGTATAGCCTTTGCAACTTTGGCAACGGCTTCATCTTGTCCAATTACATTTCCTTTAATTAAGTCTGGTAATTCTGCCAGCTTATTGCTTTCTGTTTGTGCTATTTTATTGACAGGAATACCACTCATCATAGAGACTACATCGGCCACATTATCCTCGGATACAATTTCCCTATGCAATTTGCTTTCTTCTTCCCATTTTTCCTGAGCGGCAGCCAATTCTTTTTCCAAACGTTTTTCATCGTCCCTTAATTTTGCAGCCTCCTCATAACGTTGTTTTTTAACTACGCTATTTTTAAGTTCCCTTACATCTTCTAATTGTTTTTCCAACTCCAGAATTTGTTTAGGGACATCCATATTAACAATATGAACTCGCGAGCCTGCCTCATCTAAAGCATCAATTGCTTTGTCTGGTAAAAACCGCTCTGTCATATATCGGTTTGTAAGTTTTACACAGGCAATTAAGGCTTCATCGGTATAATTCACATTATGATGATCCTCATACTTTCCTTTAATGTTTTTAAGAATTTCAATGGTTTCATCCACGGTGGTGGGTTCTACCATTACTTTTTGAAAGCGACGTTCTAAAGCGCCATCTTTTTCTATATATTGTCTATACTCGTCTAGGGTAGTAGCACCAATACATTGAATTTCTCCACGGGCTAGGGCGGGTTTAAACATATTAGAAGCGTCTAGACTTCCTGTAGCACCACCAGCACCAACAATAGTATGTATTTCATCTATAAACAGGATGACATCGTCATTCTTTTCCAATTCATTCATTACCGCCTTCATGCGTTCTTCAAACTGTCCTCTATACTTGGTACCTGCAACAAGGGAAGCTAAATCCAAGGTTACTACACGTTTGTTATACAGTATTCTAGAGACTTTTTTGTTGATAATGCGCAAGGCTAGGCCTTCTGCTATAGCACTTTTACCCACTCCTGGTTCTCCAATGAGAAGTGGGTTATTTTTCTTTCTTCTACTTAAAATCTGCGATACTCGCTCAATTTCTTTTTCCCTTCCTACAACCGGGTCCAACTTGTTTTCTTCCGCAAGTTGGGTAAGGTCTCGCCCAAAATTGTCGAGCACAGGGGTTTTAGATTTTTTATTGCCTTTTTGCCCAGAAGGGGCGCCAAAAGAACCTTCTTTGCCTTCTGGTGCATCATCAGAATCACTGGGAAAAGATTCTGAAGTAGGGGTGTCTATATAATCATCATCACTTGTGATCATCGATTTAAATTGCTCTTTTACCCCATCGTAATCCACCTTCAGTTTGTGTAACAACTTTGTAGTTGGGTCATTTTCATTTCTTAGAATACACAACAAAAGATGCGCGGTGTTAATAGACGAACTCTGAAATAACTTAGCTTCTAAAAAAGTAGTTTTTAAAGCACGTTCTGCCTGCCTTGTAAGGTGCAGGTTCTTTTTATCTTTTTGCGTTCCACCAGAGCCAGGATTAGCTGGACTAAGAATTTCTACTTTCCTTCTCAGGTGATCTAAATCGACATCTAAAGCATCCAAAATACTGATCGCTTTGCCATTTCCATCGCGTAGCAAACCTAACATCAAATGTTCGGTGCCAATAAAGTCATGACCTAGCCTAAGTGCTTCTTCTTTGCTGTACGCAATTACGTCTTTTACTCGGGGTGAAAAATTATCGTCCATATTATGCATC
>CAZWVO010000040.1:0-9352 GCA_964637535.1 uncultured Flavobacteriaceae bacterium | reverse complement strand
GGACCAAGGGAAGCGCATTATGTTATTACAGAGGCATCTGATAGGGGTTTAGCCCGCTTGTTAGGTGTTATTTTTTCTCCTAGAATGGCCGATGCTATTGGATCTAACGGGGAACAAACCTCCGAATGGACAGAAGACGGAAGACTTATTTTTGAAGGGTCTGTAGATTTTTCTCCCAGAAGGTCGTTAACTCCCGGAGGAACTAGTGATGATGGTTTATTAGTTGGATTCCCTCCACAGGAAGTTATTCCGGGTGCTGTTGCCGATGAAAATTGGTCCTCTTATGTGGTATTACCGGGGACTGATGTGGTGATTAATGCGCAGCTTGTAGCCAATAGTACGGGTATCCATGACAGAATTCCTAATCCAAATGGGAATAGTCAAGCAGATGAGGACGATCAGAACAATCCAAATTTAGATAGAAGTCAAGCTTCCGTTGTTTTACAGCTTTTAGATGGATGGCAAGATGGGAAACCTTACTATTTCCACATTGTTACAGATACGTCTGACCCAGCTCCCGCTACCATAGAATTGGGCGTATATGCACCCAGATTAAACAACTTACCTACATTTGGTTTATTCCCTGGAGGTTCAATGCTACCCTTTAGTCCTACAGTTAATGGGAGAACCTTTGATAATGGCGATGGTTTTGGAGTACAAGGGTTAAATACGGCTTCTATAAGTGATAGACAGGTACAGGATCCAACAAATACCTTTCCAATAGACCCAAGAGACCCTGCGTACTCGCCAATGTGGGATGCACATCTTACAGAATTTACGGTTCCTGAGGAGGATCGTCCTATTTTAAGAAGTTTTGATCAAATAAATGAACTTTTAGCCGACGGAACTTTAAGACCTTTTAGAGGGAATGCAAATCCAAGTCCGTTAGCAAATTCATTATCAGATTTATTAACAGCAGCAGGAGCAATCATTAACTGTCCTGTAGTTGCACAGCCAAATGCAGTTGCAATTGGGACTCAAATTGGGTCGCCCCGTAATTAAGTATTTAAAGTAAACTATTCATTTTGGTAATAGTTTTCATTGGTTGTTTGGAATGCCAGTCTATGTCATGTAGGCTGGCATTTTTTTGTGGTGTGTTGGTCTTCGAATAAGGAAGGCTTAACGAAAAAAAAGGATTGGTAGATATGTGAAAGCTTTATATTTAAAATAGTTCATTTTTCTATATTTGGGCATGATGCAATCTTATATAATGCATGAGGCACTTATGCGCAATCATGTTAACGCAGTTACTTTTGGGACTTTAATTTGCAAGAAGTCTGACACACAAGGATTTAAGCAATGTGAGCTAACTGATTTTGAAGCTCTTTTTTTTAATAGAAGTTATCGTACTCTTGCATTTACTGCCAATAATGATGATAAGATTACTTCAATAGTATTTCAGCTAGAAGGGCAAATGGATTCTGAATTTTACAGGCTTATAGTAGAGGAATTAGGTACTGCTGAGCGAATATTAAAGAAAGGAACAATACTTAGTGCGTCGGAAGAGGAGCACAACGGGGTAAAAGCTAAATCTACAAAAAGTAGACTTGTACCCTGTTTATTTGAGGATAAGCCAGATATGATCATTTGGAAGCGACGCTATGGGGAGCTTAGATTGGTAATGAATCCCTATACCGATGTTATTCATGTTAACTTAAATCAAGTAAAATTTGTAGATTAATAACGAAACGGCTAGATTTTTCGTCTAGCCGTTTTTTATGCTGTTAATCCACAGCATAGCTAAGCAAAAGCTTTGGAGAGCGTAGATGGAGCCGGAGACGGCCGAGCGTTTAGAAAATGTATAGTAGACATTCTTAGCAAAGTAGCGAGTTGGCGTGTTGGCTTTCCAATCCTGAAGGCGTAACGAAAAAATGAACTGGTACTGCTTAAGTTGTACTTATGGGAAACCTGTTTCCATATTCATATCAGGTTTTACACGGGTGTTATCTGCTTTTTCAAAAGCTGTACTAAAATTAGAATACAAAAAAGAAAAGCGTTTTGTCGTAAAAACTAACTTAAACAAAACGCTTATTTCTAAAAGCAATTCCAGAGCCACTTTTTAAATAACGTTCAAAGTCATAGGCTCTTTGTTTGTTGTTAAATTGGAAAATACATACTACAGTAACGGGTAATTTTCTTTTGGTAGAAAACACCTCTCCTTTTCTATGCGCTTTTAGACGTTTAGCAAAGTTTGCAGAGAAACCAGTATAATATTGATTATTTGCACATCTTAATATATAGACGGTGTATGGAAGTTGCATAGAAGATCTTTTGGGGAATAAGATAAATGGGTAAACTGCAATTTCCTTGCAGTTTGTATCTTACTTGCTTCGCAAAAGCTATGGAGAACCTAACTCTCCTTCGCTTATGCTTCGCAAAAGCTACGGACAACTAGAAATGCCCTCCTTCGCTTTCACTTCGTAAAAGCTTTGGAGAACCTAACTCTCCTTCGCTTATGCTTCGCAAAAGCTACGGAGAACCTAACTCTCCTTCACTTTCGCTTCGCAAAAGTTTCGGAAAACTAGAAATGCCCTCCTTCGCTTTCACTTCGTAAAAGCTTTGGAGAATTGATAAATTATTGGATCGGCATCCACCGGAGCCCGACAGTTTGGAGTTCGCTATCAAAAATAGCTGTAATTAAAAAGCCCTCCTTCGCTTTCACTAGGTAAAAGTTTCGGAGGGCGTAGGTGGAGCCGGAGGGATTCGAACCCTCGTCCAAACAAGCAATTAAAAGGCTTTCTACATGCTTAGTTTTTGTTCAATTTTCGATGTGTTACTGACCAAAAACCGCCTACAACACACTTAGCTTCTTAAGTTTTAGTGGCACTACCAAAGCTATAGCACCCTTGTGTTGACTTTTATGGTGCCCCAAAACAGATCGCCGTCAACAAGGGCTATCCAGGGACATCTCGCTTCCCTACCTAGTAGAGACGAGGCTAATCCTACTATAATTCAGATTAAGCGGCAAGAGCGTATTTATTATCGCCAATTAAAAGTGTGAAAAATGAGATTAACGAGCTATAGTTCAGCGCTCGGCATGCTTACATTCCAATTGGTCTCGCTGTCAAAACCAGTCGGCCCCATTCCATAGCAAATGCTATGTTTTTTTTCAAAGATCTTTTGGGCGTTTTCCCTTTCGCCCTCGCTGTGCTCGGGCTTCAGAGAATCGGGCTATTTGCTGTATCCCTCCGTCGCTAAAGCTATGGAGGGGATGTCGCTACTATCCCTAACGCGTATCTCCGTTTACAATTGTAAAAAATTGCTAAGGAGGGCAAAGCTAATAAAAAACTTGTGCATCGC
The DNA here is from genome assembly GCA_964637535.1 of uncultured Flavobacteriaceae bacterium. Taxonomy (GTDB): domain Bacteria; phylum Bacteroidota; class Bacteroidia; order Flavobacteriales; family Flavobacteriaceae; genus CANMSI01. The sequence goes on along the minus strand of CAZWVO010000040.1, from coordinate 6,052 downwards.
CTCAAATCCACTTAAATTGTGTCAAACTTTATACCAAAGATGTCTATGCTTACTTTTGGAATAATACGAGAACAAAAAACACCGCCAGACCGTAGGGTAGTGCTTTCCCCAAGCGCATGCCAAAAAGTGGTACAAGACTATCCGCAGGCTAAGATCATTGTAGAGCCCTCTTCCATAAGGGTTTATAAAGATCAGGAGTATGCTGCATTGGGTATTCCAGTGGCTAAAGAAATGCAGGAAGCAGCAGTGTTATTGGGAGTTAAAGAAGTACCTATAGACGCGCTTATTCCAAATAAACAGTATTTCTTTTTTTCGCACACCATTAAAAAACAACCCTATAACCGCAAGCTGCTTCGGGCGGTTTTAGAAAAAAATATTACTCTTTATGATCATGAGGTAATTACCAATCCAAAAGGGCAACGTCTTGTAGCATTTGGTAGGTATGCCGGTATTGTAGGGGCCTATAACGGCATACGCGCTTACGGACTAAAATACCAAAGCTTTACGCTGCCAAAGGCAGAAACGCTAACAGATCAACAAGCGCTTATATCCGAATTAAAAAAAATAGCCCTTCCTTCTATTAAAATACTACTTACGGGTAGGGGTAGGGTAGGCAATGGCGCGCGCGAAATGTTAGACGCCATGCAAATTCGGAAAGTAAACGTGAGCCAATACTTAGAAGAAAACTTTACAGAACCGGTATATTGCCAGATAGATGCATCGGACTATAACAAAAGAAAAGACGGTGTACGAGGGAATAAGGCCGATTTTTTTGCAAATCCTGAAGCCTATAAAACCAATTTTACCCGCTTTACAAAGGTTACTGATTTCTTTATTGCTGGACATTTTTATGGGACTGGATCGCCCTATCTCTATACCCGCGAAGATGCGAAACACCCCGATTTTAAGATTAAGGTGGTTGCAGATGTGAGTTGCGATATTAATGGTCCGGTAGGTACCACCATTCGCCCCTCTACCATTGCAGATCCTATTTATGGTTATGACGCAAAAACCGAAAAGGAAACCAATTTTATGCAAGAAGATGCCATAGCCGTTATGGCCGTAGATAATCTGCCTTGCGAACTGCCTCGTGATGCTAGTGAAGGTTTTGGTGCCGCTTTTGTAAAACATGTTATTCCTGCATTTTTTAATGGCGATAAGGCAGGTATTCTAGCCCGTGCTCGTATGACTCATAAGGGAAAACTCACTGCGCCTTATGCGTATTTGCAGGACTATGTAGATGGAACCAACTAAAAGAGGAAGTGCCCGCACATACAAACAACCAACTTCAAAGCCGTAGGGCTATCAACCAAACTAAAAACTACAGACTTTGTGTTCTATGCTATGGGCACAACTTCTCTTTATTTCCTCAGTTCGCCAACGGTTTGTTGGCTAGGAACTAAGGCTTGAAACACTAAAAATAAGACCCAAATAAACCCGCCAAAAGCAAAGGTGAATAGCCCAATATGTGGACTGTAAAAGCTATAGGCCATTTCTTTTAATAGAGATATAGGTTGGGTAAGTATATCCCAGGAATTAAAACGTAAAAAGCGCCCTACGTAAATTCCATACCCGCAAAGAATACAAAGTTGAAAAATAGAATAATGGGCAATACGGAGGCTATAACGCTGGCGCAATACTTCAAAAACATCGAGTAAAGAAAGTAAGCCTACAAGTAAACCGTTTATGGCAAAAATAAAGACCAAGAAAAGGTCAAACCAAAGTAGGGTAGAGTTCTTGCTGTGCAGGTGTATGAGGTCTGTAATAATATAAGGACTGTTAGGGAAAAAGACCAACCATAACAAAAATGCGCCCCCGCTTAAAAAACCAGAAGACCTAATGGTTTTGCTATAGCGTGCCAGCTGCGAAATGCCATAGGGCACACAGGCCAAAAACAAATTCCACACTAAAAACACATAGAATGTACTCTGGGTAACGTAGACCCTAGCAATAAGTAAAATTAAACCAAAAGTTACCGCTAACAATACGCTAGCATGAAGGCGTTGAAAAGAATTAAAATTAAAGTTTATCATAACTATTTAAATAAAATTAAAGGGAATCAAATGCTACCGCAAGCCATAGATAGCCTATCAGTACTAATGTATTTAAAAGGATTAATAGCAGGCTAACGGCAAACTGTTCAAAGGAACTAAAATGTGCTAAACTCTGTAAGAGCGTAACAAAGCCAGCAAAAAAATTAAAACACGTAAATACTGCAAAGAATAGCATACCAACAACCATGACTAGTTCTGAAGTAGTGGCTAGAAAGAGTAGAAATACCAGGGTTCCTAGTATAAAACTAGTGGCATTCATATAAGCGCTTAAACGGGTAATTCTAAAATTGAAATAGGGATGCATTAGCCTAGTGTTTTACAAATTGATACAGGGTATATTCTTGCCAAGTTTTAGCCTCTTGCCATTGCTTAAATTGCGTGTACTTGGCTATAACAGCATTTCGTTCCTCTGGAGGCATGCTACTGTTATTATGGTGCATGTAACGGTACAGGATATCGCTATTGCTTTTTCCTAAGGAAATGAGATAGGAGATGTCTGGATTGTTAAGTTGAGATAAATTGTACTTGGTAATCATTTGATCCCATGGAACAGCCGTACTCAATACAAAAAAGACAAATACACTAGCCAGGTTAGTACGCACTAAGAAAAGTAGGTTTTTTACTTGTGCTACCTTGTAATAAGTAGTAATTAGCCCTACTAACGTAAGCAAGAGGTATATAAATACCCCAATGCGCTTATAGGTAAATCCAAGGGCGTCTATATATACCGCATTTTTATAGGCAGTAAATCCAATAAGTATAAGATTAAGCCCTATCCACGTATAGGTTAAGCGCTTTAATTGGGTGTTTTTGGTAAAGAAATTTAGATTGCCTCTAAAGAAATACAGAATTACAATAATGGCGCAAACAATGGAAAAGAGCAGGGCATACACGCCTTGATGCACCGATTGTGAATACTGGGCGTTACTGCTAATATTTGGGGCTAACAAATAAAGTACATCGGTAACTAGAAAGAAGACTAACAACACATTTAATACCGTAAAAATGATACTCGCTAAGGTGTGTTCGTTCCCTAGTTTTTTACGTAGTAACGAACTAAATTCTGAGCTAGGTGGTGCTAAGGTATTACCGGTGTTTACATCTAAATCAATAAGTTCTTTAGGATAAAAAGGACGCAGTAAATGTAGAAATAACAGGTAGCCTATAAGGGTAAATAATACCCAAGGAAAGCTAATAAAGCTAAAATCAACGGTGCTTACAAGTTCTTCAAAAATAGGATTGGCCTTTCTGTATAGCAGTACAAAAACAAAGCCTAAAACACCGGCAATAAAAGCCCCTTTTAGATACACTACTGCCTTAGCATTTAAGGTACTTGATTTTTGGGCCTTAGGACCAGTATGAAGACCCTCAACCAGATGTGCAATAGAGGCTGTTATTAAATTGAGTAGACCAATAAAGCCAGAAAGGTAGATAGAGGTATCTAAGGCTATAGATTTTCCAACCAACACGACTAAGGTTATAAAGTGTACTCCAATGTTAAGTGTGGTTGGGGCCACAAAGACCATGCTGCCGGTAAAAAAATAGGCCAATAGGTATGCCCAGGCTAGCGGGCGTTCCTTACGTACGGTAATCAGTAGGGCAATAACTAATACCGCTACTAATAGAAGGTTGAGACCAAAGCTTTTACTGTAGAGTAAAGTGCTAAAAATTAATGCCGATAACAAGGCTTTTAAATGAGTTTGCATAGGGTTGTGTTTTAAGAAATTAAAAAGATGTTCTGTAAACGTTGTAAGGGTTGGTGTAAGAGTTTTTTATAGTTGAGATGGTAAAACTTTAAGGCCCGCCTTCCTTTCTGGTAGGCCTTTAAGAAAAGCCCCAAGTAATCGGGGTATAAAAGGGTGCCAATTAGAATTACACTAAAGAGATAGAGACTGCGTTTGCCATTGCCCAAGAGATAATACTGCATGCTAACTTCTTCAGGAACAGAAATGCCCGTACCTGTTAACACATGAAATACATCGTGATCTTCTAACTTGGGCTGTATTTCAAAATGGTGTTTTACTAAAAAACAACCCAAATGAAATCCGAGGCTAGATGCCGGATATTGCAATAGTTCTTTTAGGGGAATATTCCAAGCACTAGCTTGTTTCATCCATTTTTGATAGGGTTTCTTACTCCACTCGTATAAGGATTCTAAAATGATGTCTCTCATGATTAAAAGTACTTTGTATTTCAAAGTGAAATGATAAAAAAATTATTTTCCAATCAATTTTTCCAAGGCGTCAATATGTTTTTTAAAGGCTGCTTTTCCCAGTTTTGTTGCCGCGTAGCGGGTATTGGGTTTACGTCCTATAAACTGTTTTTCCACACTAACATAAGCTTCCTTTTCTAGGGCTTTGGTATGGCTTGCTAGGTTACCATCTGTGGCGCCTAGCAACTCTTTAAGCATATTAAAATCGGCATAATCATTCACCATCAGTATAGACATAATACCCAAACGTATACGGTGATCAAAAGCCTTGTTTATGTTGTTTATGATGCTCATTGTAATCTTTTCTTCCCTGACGTTTTTGCGCCTTAGACGTTTCTATCGTGTTTAAAGTACATTAGTGCCCCGTATACAATATGACATACCCCAAAACCTAGCGCCCAAAAATGCAAACCATAGCCTGTAAAATATGCCGACAATAAGCCTAAAACAATTGTTGTTAGCCCCAAATATAATACATCTCCAAGGGTATATTTGCTTGCATTGACACAAGCCAGTCCGTAAAAAATCAAGGTAGATGGTGCTATCATTATCCAATACTCTAGTCGTATTAACAAAAGTACAAATACGCCACCCGTGATTAGGGGTATCAAAAAATTTGCTAAAAGCCTTCGGGAAGATACATCCCATACCTTTTCTCCATTCTTTTTGGCTTTTCTGAACGTAAGGAGTATGGCGGTAATTACAGCTAAGAACACCACGCCAGCAGCTACGGCCAAGATGGCAAGTTGAATTTCTTTATACGTATCAAATTTCCAACCGCTGGGATATAGGATAAGATATCCTAAATATGCTCCAATAAGTGCATATACACCGGCCAGAATTCCAGAGAGTCCGCTTAAGGACAAGAACCGGGACGAGCGGCTCATCATGTTTTTAATTTCAGATATATCGTCCAGATATTTTTTTGATTCCATCTAACTTCCTATTAATTGGTGACTAGGGTATACTTTACAATCAGATATAAAGTACTTTGAATTACAAAGTAAAATAAAACAGCTGAATTATCCAACAAGAATTCGATAAAAAGTAACAATCCTTAGAAGAACATGCCGAAATCTTTTTAATTTTAGCCTATGAATCCAGCAGAACAATACATTCTAGAGCAACCAGAACCCTATAGGAGTATGCTTCTTCATCTGCAGCTGGTAATTACCCATACCATTCCAAATCTAAGCCTAAAATATAAGTATAAGGTCCCGTTTTATTATCTGGAAGAGCGCCCCTATTGCTATCTTAACGTCACCAAGGATTACGTAGATGTAGGGTTTTGGAAAGGAATTCATATTAGTACACATACAGCGCACCTTACTGTAGCGAGGCGTAGAACCATACGATCTTTACGCTATAAAAGCATAACAGAAATTAATGATGAGGTGCTCATTGCCATCCTTAAAGATGCCTATACGGTGCGCAACAAAAAGTATTATATATAACTATAAACGCCCTTGCTACAGCATGTCATAAGACGCTTGCGCTATTCTTGCTTTTGTAAGGCTATTACAGTTCCTTTTTGAATATTGACAGCTTCTTCAAAAAGCTGTTTTAAAGCAGGATAAAATTCGGGAACATAATTAGACCGTTTTAAATCTAATTTAAAATACAGCACCACCAAGTTATCTTGTAGTTCGCAGTTAAATACTAAGGATCCGTTTGCTTCTGGTAGTTGTAGTGCTTTTTTAGCAGGTAATTCTGCTGCAGTATAGCCCGGAGGCACGGTTATATTAATACGGTATTCATAACTTCTATTGTACCCAAAGTCTATAGG
>CAZWVO010000039.1:0-9417 GCA_964637535.1 uncultured Flavobacteriaceae bacterium | reverse complement strand
GGTTGTACTATTCCTTCTAACGAAATTAACATTGCGCCTCTTGATTCTTCCCTAATCACTTTTGATACTTCGGACAATGTGGTATTCCCTGAAGGGACTTCTACAACCGTAACCGCAAGTGGAGGTACAACATATCAATGGTTAGACGCAGCTAATAATGTACTAAGTGATACCGCTTCTGTAACCATAGATCAAGAGGGTACTTATATGTTAGTAGCCACCATAGGGAATTGCTCTGTAACTAGACAACTTACAGCAGAATTCCTAGATACATTTAGAATTCCTAATGTAATCTCCGCAAATGGAGACGGCATTAACGATCAGTGGGTAATCCCAAATACATACTCTAACAACCAAGAGGTTAACGTGATTATCTATAACGATCAGGGAGAAGAACTTGTTAATGATTTTGGATACCAGAATAATTGGCCATCCTCATCAACAGCTTTTCCAAGACAAAACATGATATTCTATTACACCATAAGAAACGACCAAGAAATCCTCAGACGAGGTACCATAACTGTCATACGATAACCAAAGATGCTTAAAAAGAAATTAATATACCTGTTAGTATTTGTGCTGGCCCTAACCAAAGTGGGCGCACAGGAAGAGAACCCTTTTCTTAGTTATGATGTTCAATCTCAGAACCTCCTAAAGTATAATAGGTTCCTAATTAACCCCACCTTCTCTACGGTAAGAGAAGACAAGTCGTATATTAATTTGTTTGGTAGAAATCAATCCGCTCCTTTTGCTGATAATGACCAAACGTACTTTTTAAGTTATAGTGGTAGAGTAAATGATAGAACGGGACTTGGTTTAAGTTTATATACGCAGCGCGAGGGAACCATTACTAACTTTGGAGTATTGGCAAACTATGGTTACGGTATTAGGCTTAGTGAGAAAAGTAATTTTACCTTTGGAGCAAACATTTCGTACTACAATAGTGGGTTTGACCAAACCCGTGCAAACCCAGTTCAAGACGATCCGTTCTTAAGTGGTTTTGAAGACAGTTCGTTACTTACCTTCCAGCCCGGATTTAACATCTCTTATGGCGCATTTGATTTTGGTGCCTTTGCTGAAAACCTGTTTGACTTCAACCTAAAAACAAGCGAATCCATTACTGAATTTGAAGATAAAACATTTTCCACTCATTTACAATATACCCATCAGTTTGAAAATAGTTCGGGTATCATGGAAGATGCGCGCTTAATGCCTTTGGCGCGTGTGCGTAAGGTAGGGCAAAACGATATCACCTTAGGCGGAAGTCTTATTCTAGACCTCCCAAAATTAGGGTGGTTACAAGCTGGTTATGATGACTTTTACGGTGCAGCAGCAGGTGTAGGGTTTAACCTTAACCGTAGGCTTTCTTTAGGATATACTATGGAAAGAGGGCTCTCTAGTAACTTTGATAATTTTGGGGTTACTCATGAGATTTCCTTTGCTTATTCCTTTACACCTAATCTTACCGAAGACCGTGTAATGCTTGAAGACGATTTTGAAGACGACCTTGTTTCTAATGACGATGAAGATTTTGCTTCTTTAGATGATAAAGATGCCGAAATTGCAGAGCTAAAACGCAAGCTTGCAGAAAATGACGACATCCTAGCTGAGTTAATGTTTAGGCAAGATTCCTTAGAGGCCAACCGACAAAAAGATCAGGAACGTCGTTTTGAAATGGTTATGCGTATGGTGCGTAACGAAACAGAGGGGAAGCGACCAGATTTGGAAGAAAAAGCCAAGCAGTTGTACTTTATAAACAACGATACTAGCGGAAATCCAAATACCGCTGTAGCAACCAATACTTCAGACAACCCAGCCACTACCAATACAGATGGCACAACCGATATAGTAGACCCAGATTTAGATCTTAACACTACGCAAACAACTGCAATTGCCAACAATGATATCGTAGCTCCAGATGTAGATCTTGATGCAAACAATACAACAAGCACGCTCGCCGGAAACGATACTGATGTAACAAATAATACCACTCGTTATAATCCTATTAATACTAACCCGCAAACTGACCAAAATGTTGCCGTAACAACTGTTGCGCAGGACAAGGTTCCAAGCACGAACCAAACCACCAGAACCGGTGTTAAAAGTCGTAGGTTCCGAAATTTAGAAGGAGTGGAAGACGGGTATTACGTAGTAGCTAATGTGTACAAGGGAGAACAGTATCTAAATAAGTTTGTGGACAAATTAGACCAAAACGGCATTACCGCAGACTACATAGACAACCCTAACAACGGCCTTAAATACGTGTATCTAGAACGCTATGATAGCTGGCAAGATGCTGTAAGCGCATACAAATCTAACATGAATGGCACCTACAATGATGATTTATGGATTATGAACGTAGACAATCGTTATTCTAATGAGGCCTATGCCAGTAACGTAGATAAAATTAGAGAGAAATCATCTAAATATGATGCTGATGTACTTCAGAAAAACGTAATCCAAAAAGATCGGGTTGCAGCAGGTACTCCTACAACAAAAAAATACGATTTAAACGGTGTAGAATCTGGATATTACATTATTGCAAATGTATTTGCCAACCCAAAAAATGCTAACCGTTTTGTAAAATTATTAAACTCAAACGGATTAAACGCTAGTTATTTCATTAACCCAGAAAACAATTGGCGCTATGTCTATTTAAAGAAACACGGATCTTGGAACAATGCCTTGTTGTCCTATTATTCCCAGATCAATGATTCCTATTATGAAAAAATGTGGATCATGCGTGTATCACCAAACCAAATAAGCTAAAAGTACCCAAACTAAATACCCAAATCCAACTCCAGAATGTTACTACATCATTTAACCAAAAAATACCTCAACAAGCTCTTTGTTGTTCTTGCCTTAGGCGTGTTCTTTAACGTACAAGCGCAGGAGATTCCATTTTCGCCAAGATTAGATGACGGAGGGAATACCTTTGTTAATATTAAAGGAGATTATACCTTTTTGTCTAACACGGTAATGAACAGAAGAACCAATACTAGAGGGCCAAACGACCCTTATAATGGAACCCGTTCTAATAACAATTTCCATATAGAATACATAGATATTGATGGAGATCCTAGCACCTTTAGTTCAACCAGTTCCACCCTTAACCTTCCAGACTGTTCTCAAATTTTTTATGCTGGATTATATTGGGCCGGAAACTATGACAGAGATGTAGTTAATTCTAGATTTACGGGTGACCTTCCTAATGACAACAACCGCTATGATTTTACGCAAATCAAGTTTAGAATGCCTGGCGGGGCTTACTTGGATATACAAGCAGATAATGCCGCAGACCCTGCAGGTGAAGAAGACGAAATTATTATAGATGGTTTTGGCACAGTAGCCAATAGCCCTTACGTCTGTTATAGAGATGTTACCTCCTTACTACAGAGTTTAGCAGACCCTACAGGAGAATATTTTGTAGGTAATGTACGTGGAACGCGAGGAAGAACTTCGTATGGAGTTGGAGGCTGGACATTAGTAGTTATCTTTGAAAATCCAACGCTAACAGGGAAGTACATTTCTACCTTTGACGGCTACGAAGGGGTAACTACCCAGACCACTGCAGATAGGATTGCCGACATTTCTGTTATGGGCTTCAATACTATTCCTGTAGGGCCTGTAAATGCAAGAATTGGAGTAAGTGTACTAGAAGGAGAGAGTAACTTAACTGGAGATCAATTTCAGATTCAAACCCCCTTAAACCCCGGGTTTACCAACTTAAGCAATGCGGCAAACCCCAGCACTAACTTTTTTAATTCCAGTATTTCAATCGATGGCGCCAATGTTACCTCTAGAAATATTAATGGAACGAATTCCATGGGATACGATTCCGATATTTTTGACATAAACAACCCTGCCAACAGTATTATAGAAAACGAGGAAACCGACGCCACTTTAAGACTAACAACCAGTAGTGACTGGTTTGCATCTTTCTTAGTAACCTTTGGCGTAGATATTATTGAACCCGATATTTTATTAGAAAAACGAGTAGAAGATATTGCCGGTAATGATATAACTGGGATGGGCGTAAACCTAGGTCAAACCTTAGAATATGTACTTTCCTTTGCAAATAGAGGAAATGATGACGCCACCGGATATACTATACGCGATGTGCTTCCATTAAATGTAACTTTAGATGAATCCAACTTTGTTCTTCCCCCAGGAGTAACCTATACGTACGATCCGGCAATCCGAGAAGTTGTTTTTTCCATTCCTGATAACTTAATTGAAGAAGGGGATCCTTTTTCATCCATTAGGATGCGAGTTCAGGTCGCTGAAAACTGTTTTGATTTCGTTGATGCTTGCACCGACCTAATCGAAAATATTGCCTTTTCTACCTATGAAGGAGTCATTAATGACAATCAAATTAGTGATGACCCTAGTGTATCCAATTTTGATAATTGCGGTTTTGTAACTCCGGGTGCTACTAACTTTCTTTTAGACGACCTGTCTGCTTGTAATTTTACAAGAACCGTACAACTATGCGGGGACGATGTTGTTTTAGATGCGGGAGACAATTTTGATGATTACATATGGGTTCTAGATACTAATGGAAACAATCTAATAGACCCTACCGACACCGTAATAAACGATGGAGATCCAGATGGGGATCCAAGCACTATTTTAGTAGACGACATAGGCACTTACATTGTAGATAAAATTGTAGCCGACCCTTGTAAAGGGTTTCAAGAAATTATCATCGTTGAACGTTTTGGAAATACCCAAACTAGCCCAATTATTGATCTCTTTAACACCTTAAATAGTGATTCAGATCCGTTCAATGACATCCAAGGAGAAATTGTAACCTGCTCTATTGATGGTGATTTGTTACCTAAAATATTTTTATGTGGCACCAATGATTCTCAACTATTACAAGTAAATATCCCAGATGCTGACAGCATTGAATGGGAACAACTAGATGAGGCTAGCTGCCCACCTGCAGGAGATGATTGTGCTAATAAAGATGGCTCATGCTCATGGAACACGGTTGCAACAGGAACCGATTTTGATGTAAACAACCCTGGAAAATATCGATTGGTAATCAACTACGCCAACGGTTGTTCTAGTCGTTTCTTCTTTAATGTTTTTCAGAACCTATTAGATGTACAATACAACGCCAGTGATATCATTTGTACCACCCCAGGTAATATTACAATTACCAATTTAGGTAATGGCTACGGGTATCAGTTGGTTAATACTGCTGCCGGAACAATTGATGTTCCTTTTAGCGCTAACAACGGGCCAAGTTTTACCATTAACAATAATGGTGCTTATAGAGTAGAAGTTGTTCAGCTAGATGCTGTTACAGGAGATCCAATCCCAGGTGCCTGTATTTTTTCTACAGACGAAATAGGAATTAGAGATCGTGATTTTCAAGTAGACATAGATACAAAAGATACGGATTGTAACGGTCTTGGTGAAATTAGTATTTCTGTCCTAAACGTAGAGGCTCAATATTATTTTGAGATTTCTCAGGGAGGAACTACAGTAGATACCCATGGTCCAATTAACGACAACAACTTTACTTTTGAAAACCTGAATGATGGTATATACGATGTTTTAGTAACTACCGATGATGGTTGTTCTTACACAGAACAAGTAACTATTAACGATGCTTCTGACCTTGCTTTAAGCGCAAGAATTATACAACAAATTACCTGTGAGCCTGGTAGTGTTCAAATGGACGCCACCGGTGGTGCAACCCCTTATAACTATGCTATATGGACATTTGTTGATGATGGTGGTGTTACGCAAATTTCATATCCAACAGTAAGTGATATTCCCGGGTCTGCATACCAAAATGTGGACACTTTCGAAATTCTAAACCCTGGTGAATATACCTTTGTGGTTGTAGATGGTAATAACTGTTCTGCTTTTTCTAACACAGTAACCATTGTTGTAGAGCCTGCCGTGGAGTTTACCTCAGCTGCCGAAGACGAAAGTTGTTTTGGTGCCGAAGACGGTTCTATTACATATAATGTTACGGCATTTAATGGATATTCCGTAGCGTATACACTTACCCGTCCAGACACTACCACAGATACAAATTCTTCTGGGATTTTTACCGATTTGGCGCAAGGGGAATACACCGTTACTCTTACTCAAACTAGAGGCACTGCCGTTTGTGATTTTACCGAAACATTTACGATATCAGGACCTATTGATGGAGTTAGTGCAACTTCTGCCCTAACGCAAGATTATACTTGTTTACAGGAAGGAATTATTGAAGCCCAAAACGTAACAGGTGGAACCGCTCCATATGAATATAGTATAGATGGCGTAACCTTTGTAAGTGGTCCTGGAGCAGAGCAATTTACCAACCTAACTAATGGTACATATACCATAACGGTTAGGGATGCCGAAGGGTGTACTGTAGTTACAAGCCCAATTACAATAGATCCCTTAAACGAGCCTAGCGACCTTACTTTTACTGCTACATCACCTAGCTGCCCTGCCTTAACTGCAGACGTAACCCTGGCTGTTGTAGATGGGAATACTCCCTTTACCTATGAAATTATTGCTCCTGCAGCAAATGCCGTAAATAACGGTACAACCGCCACTTTTAGCGGATTGGCTCCAGGGACATATACGTTTAGAGTTACAGATGATAAAGGCTGTGCTTATGACGAGGATTATACTATAACTCCTGTTGCACCTATTGAAGTTGTTGGTCAGCTAGTGTCTAACATTTCTTGCTTAGGAGCTACTGATGGCGAATTGCTTTATACGGTTTCTGGGTTTAATACTAGTTATGACTATGCCGTTACTGGCCCTGCTGCCTTTAACGGTACTGCAGAAACCAATACAACGATTCCTTTAAACGGACTTGCTAGTGGCACCTATACCATTACGGTAACAGATACGGATACCAGTTGTACGGCTACTACCAATGTAACTATTGCAGCTCCGGCAGCGGCCCTAACGTTAACTATTGATGAAACACAACCAACTTGTACCGCTCAAGGAAGCGTATTGCTTACCGGAGTAGACGGTTGGGGAGGGTATTCCTATGAGATTACGTACCCAGATGGAACAACTACAGACACCAACAGCTCCGGTTCTTTTACCGGGCTTTCTCAAAACGGAAGCTACACGGTTTCCGTGACAGATGCTAATGATTGTGTGGTTACTGATACTTTTGAACTCAATGCGGCCATAGCGCCTGTTCTAGAGATTGTTGCTAACGATGAATGCTTTGACCCTAGTGCAGGATTGTCTTTAACAGCCAATGTTACCTCTGGTGGCGACGGCAACTTTGAGTATAGTCTTAATGGGGCAAGTTTTGCCGCTACAAATGTGTTTTTAGGCTTAGCCCCTGGAACCTATACCATTGATGTACGAGATGGTAATTCCTGTACCGCTTCGGCAAGCATCACTATAGACCCAGAACTGACATTAACTGCTAGTTCAGCTAACATTACTGCTTGTGGAACAACTACAGATGTAACCATTACTGCTGCTGGCGGAGACAACAATTTTGTATATGCTATAGTAGCTGATGGAGCAACACCTGCAGCCACAGATTTTGCAGCTAACAATGTAATTACAGTATCCGCTGCAGGAGACTACGATATTTATGTAAGAGATAATTCTGGAAATACTGATTTCTGCGAAGCTTTTATTGATTTTAGTATTGCACAAGACGCACCACTTTCGGTAAGCATAAGTGATAACGGTATTCAATGTAGTGGTTTCTCACAGGCCGAACTAAGCATTACTCCAACCGGAGGACAAGCGCCTTATGAATATAGCATTGATAATGGAGCAACTTACCAAACAGCTAACACTTTTTCCAATTTAGCAGCTGGCAGTTACAATATACGCGTTAGAGACTTTAACAATTGTGATGTTGCTCAAATTTATACCATTTCTGAGCCCTTTACACTTTCTGCCTCGGCAGGTGTAACAGAATTGGTAGAATGTAACCCAACCGCAGGTGCAGAGGTGCGTATTACTAACGCCCAAGGAGGAACTATGCCCTATTCTTATAGTTTTGATGGAGGGGTTACTTATGGAACATCTAATATTTCTTTTTTACTGCCCGGAACTTATGATTTATTTATACAAGATAGCCTGGGTTGTACTTTTGCCATGAATTTAGTTGTTCCTGAAGAAATTACTACTCCAGATTTCACTGCAAATGTATCTTATGATTGTGACGGTGATGGAACTATTACAGTAAATTCATCGAACACTACAGATTTTGACTATACCTATGAAATTAATAGTACGCCTAATACTCCCGACACTTCTAACATATTTACCGATGTGCCTGTAGGAACGCATACTGTTACCATAAACTATACGCCATCCGCAGCTCCTGCTCCAAGCGATTTATTGTTTGAAAACTTTGGAAGTGGGCCTAACACCAGTATTCTAGAAATTGATCCTGCGTATTGTTACGAACCACAAGACGGTTCTGTAAGAGCCTGTGATCCTGGCACACCAACAAGAATTAATGACGGGGAGTATTCTGTAACCCAGGTAATATCCCTTCCTTTTGGATCATGGTTAAGCCCAAATGACCATACAGGAAACCCAGGTGGTCGCTTTTTAGCCATTAATGTAGGCGGGGTAGCCGGTTTAAATGGAATTATTTACGCAAAAAGAAATATAGAGGTTCTACCAAATAGAGACATTACTATTTCCTTAGAAGCATTTAACCTTTTAAGAAGTGGTACTGGAGGGGGAGACCCAAATATTGAAATAGAACTAGTTAATAGTTTAGGAACAATAATAGCAAGTACTGCTACTGGTAACATTCCTAAAAACAACGGTGAAGATGATTGGCAGAATTATACAGTAACCCTAAATCCAGGAGCTGAAACAACCTTGGATATTGTTATTCGTACTAATTCAACAGTAACCGGTGGAAACGATATTGCCATAGACGATATTAGAGCTTTCCAAACACCATTAGTATGTTCTCTTAGTGAGGATATTACTGTAGTGGTAGAAGATGGAAATGCTTTTGAAGCAAACATTACTAATTTTACAGCTATTAGCTGTAATGCCGCAGCAGATGGAACCATAACTTTTGAAGTAGAAAACTTTGACACGGTAAATGGTTTTGCCTATGCTGTAAATGGAGGTGCTTTCTCTGCTCCACAAACCAGCTCTCCAATAACTATAAATGGATTAGCTCCTGGTACGGTCAACATTGAGGTGCGTGATGTAGTAGATAATACGTGTAGTGTTAGCTTATCGCAAGCCATAAATGAACCTACTCCAATAGTGGCTTCGGCAAACATTACTACAGACTTTACCTGTAATAACACGGGCGCTACCATAACAGCCTCTGGTTCAGGTGGAACTCCAGCATATGAATATCAACTAGAAGATAATGTAGGCGGAGTAATAACGGCCTATCAAACCGCAACTACCTTCACTAATGTTGGGGCAGGAGAT
>CAZWVO010000038.1:0-9522 GCA_964637535.1 uncultured Flavobacteriaceae bacterium | reverse complement strand
GTAAACTACGCTGTGTTAGGTGGTGGAAGCTGGGCTACTGCCATTGTAAAAATGCTAACTGAAAATCAGGAAGAAATTATATGGTACATGCGAAACACGGAGGCTATAGCTCATTTAAAAACGCAGAAACACAATCCTAACTATTTAAGTTCTGTAGCATTTAATGTACAGCAACTACGCCTTACAAATAGCATGGATGAAGCGGTATCTGCGGCCCAGGTGTTAATTTTTGCCATTCCTTCTGCATTTCTAGAATCCGAATTACAACAGCTAACTATTTCCTTGGAGCAGAAAGTAATTTTCTCTGCCATCAAAGGCATTGTTCCAGAAACCGGTTTAATTGTAGGGCAACATTTTCATGATAGGTATACCATTTCTTTTGAAAATATAGGCGTAATTACTGGGCCTTGCCATGCAGAAGAAGTAGCCTTAGAACGTCTTTCTTACCTTACCATTGCCTGTGCTGATAAAGAGAAGGCGGTTGATATGGCCAAGAATTTAGCCAGTCATTATATTAAGACCAAAATATCTGATGATATCATTGGCACTGAGTATGCAGCTATGCTTAAAAATATTTACGCACTAGCTGCTGGTATTGCCCATGGTCTTGGTTATGGCGATAATTTTCAAAGTGTTTTAATGAGCAATGCTATTAGGGAGATGAAGCGTTACATAAAACGGGTTCACAAAATGAAACGCAATATTAACGACTCTGCCTACTTAGGAGATTTGTTGGTTACTGGGTATTCCACTTTTAGCAGAAACCGAATGTTTGGTAACATGATAGGCAAAGGATATACTGTTAAAAGTGCTATGATGGAAATGAATATGGTTGCAGAGGGTTATTATGCTACCAAAAGTGCCTATACTTTAAAAGCTACTTTTAAAAAGAAGACAAACACGCCTATTATTGATGCCGTATACGAGGTGTTATACAATAGAAAGAGTGTAAGGCGAACGTTTAAAACATTAACCGATAACTTGGACTAAAGCAACCGTACACCTTAATTAAACCCGCTCTAAAGAAAAATTGGAGTGCTCCTTAATTTCTTCCTCAAGAGTTTCCTTATATTTTAATGCGGTTGCATCATCAAAAGAAAATATGTTTTGCAATTCCTTTATAATAGGATCCATTAAAACTTGGACACTTTCGATATTAAAGTAGAGACGCCCGGTTCTTCTAATAAAAAAGTCCATAGGGTTCTGCACCATTTCGTATGTTACTCCATAAAGTAGCTCAGCCTTAGCCATACGCACTACCTTATCCTCATCCGTTAGTTTAGCGTACGTTTCTAGAATGGTTTCTGTTTGTTTTCCGTAATTGGTTACCAAAAACCACGCATCGTATTCCGTAAATCCATCTGGTTTTATGCGTCCATGTATTTCAGCAATATATTTAGTTACTTGCTTAAACTTTTTAAAATTACTTCCACTTAACGGAATTTCGTCTGTAGTACAATCTGGAAATTCCATATCGTACTCTTCCTTCATTTTTTTAGCAATACGATTCACAACGCGCTCTGCCATTTTACGATAGCCTGTAAGTTTCCCTCCCGCAATACTTACGAGTCCTGTTTCAGAAGTGAATATCTCGTCTTTACGCGACAGTTCTGAAGCAGATTTTCCTTCTTCATGAATTAGTGGGCGTAAACCTGCCCAAGAAGAAACAATATCTTCCAATTCTAGGTTAATCTTAGGGAACATATTATTAACCGCAGAAATCAGATACATTGCGTCTGCTAAATCTACTTTTATATGATCTTTATCTTCGCTGTAATTCGTGTCAGTGGTTCCCACGTAGGTCACTTTACCTCTTGGGATTGCAAACATCATACGGCCATCTGGAATATCAAAATAGACCGATTGTTTTACCGGTAACTTCTCATGTGGAAACACCAAATGCACCCCTTTGGTAAGGTGTAAACGTTTTCTAGTTTTAGCATTATTTACCTTGCGCAACTCATCAACCCAAGGTCCGCAAGCACTAATTACCGCCTTAGTAGTAATGGTAAATTCTTTCCCTTGAAGCACATCTTCCACAACTACACTACTAATTTGACCCTTCGAATATTTAAAATCTTTTACCCCAGCATAATTTAGGGCAATTGCTCCGTATTGCAGGCTGGTCTTAATGTTTTCTATAGTTAACCGCGCGTCATCTGTCCTATATTCGGCATAGTACCCTGCACCTTTTAGAATTTTTTTTGGAAGTAAGGGTTCTAGCTTTAATGCTTCTTTCTTTTCTAGCATTTTCCTTTTATCTTCTCCAGAGACTTGAGCCAAAATATCATATACCTTTAAACCAATAGAGGTAAGCCACTTTCCGTAAGAGCCATTTTCTATTAGCGGTAGTAGCATTTTTTCTGGAAGTACTAGATGCGGGGCAAGTTTATGTACAATAGCACGCTCTGAACCAACTTCTTTTACCAACCAAAAATCGAACTGTTTCAAATATCGTAACCCCCCATGAATTAATTTGGTTGACTTACTACTGGTTCCCGAGGCAAAATCTGCTTTTTCTATCAAAGCCACCTTCATGCCACGAGATGCTGCGTCTAAGGCTATACCACCTCCAGTAATTCCGCCTCCAATTACCACCAAATCATAGGCTTCTTTAGAAAGGGCGTCAATAGTCTTTGATCTGTCTAGATTAGAAAATCTAATGTTCTTTTTCATGTATACTAAATTTATATTCGCCTGTATGTACTTATGACGTTTCCCAATTTTTAGTTCGTTCTACCGCTTTTTGCCAGGTAGTATATAGGCGCTTTCTTTTATCACTATCAAAAGCAGGTTTAAAAACCTTATTAATTGGTCTGTTTTTGGCAATGTCTTTCTGGGTCCAGAGACCAACAGTAATTCCTGCTAAAAAAGCAGCTCCCATTGCTGTAGATTCTATAACCTGGGGTCTATGCACGGCTGTATTAAGAATATCTGCCTGGAACTGCATAAGATAGTTATTCGCGCAAGCCCCTCCATCAACTTTTAAATTAGCAAGTGCTATTCCCGAATCTTGCTCCATAGCGTGTATGATATCTTTGGTTTGATAGGCCAAGGACTCTAATGTAGCTTTTACCAAGTGGTTTTTTCCCGTATCGCGGGTAAGTCCAAAAACGGCTCCTCTTGCGTACATATCCCAATACGGGGCTCCTAAACCAGCAAAGGCAGGAACCACATATACTGCATCTTCTCCTGCTACCTCTTGCGCCAAATCTGCTGTTTCTTTAGCATCCGAAATTAACTGTAGCCCATCTCTTAACCATTGAATGGCTGCTCCGGCAATAAAGACACTCCCCTCTAAAGCGTAAAACACCTCTCCGTCTACCCCATAGGCTATAGTAGTAAGCAAGCCATGTTCTGAAAACTGAGGTTGTTTACCCGTGTTCATTAACATAAAACACCCTGTACCATAGGTATTCTTTGCTGTTCCCTTAGTAAAACAGGCTTGGCCAAATAATGCAGCTTGTTGATCTCCTGCAATACCTGCAATAGGTATCGCTACATCATCTAAGATGTACTCCCCAAAAGGCGAGGCAGAAGGCTGCACCTTTGGCAGCATGCTTTTCGGAATCTGTAGCTCCTTCAACAGCTTCTCATCCCACTCAAGAGCTGTAATGTTATAGAGCATGGTTCTAGCAGCATTGGTATAATCTGTAACATGTGCCTTACCTTGTGTCATATTCCACACCAACCAACTATCTATCGTTCCAAAAAGTAAGTCGCCCTTAGCTGCCTTTTCTTTGGTTCCCGGCACATGGTCTAAAATCCACTTTACCTTGGTTGCCGAAAAATAGGAGTCAATAACCAGGCCAGTGGTATGCTTAACATAGCTTGTAAGACCTTTGGTTTTTAACGCTTCACACATGTCTGCAGTGCGTTTATCTTGCCATACAATAGCATTGTATACCGGTGTTCCTGTAGTTTTATCCCAAACAACAGTAGTCTCTCTTTGGTTGGTAATTCCAATTCCTTTAATTGCAGCAGCAGGCACCTTGTACTCCTGAAGCAACTGTTTAAACACCGCTAATTGAGAATTTAAAATTTCCATAGGGTTGTGTTCTACCCATCCCGACTCTGGAAAAATTTGAGAAAATTCTTGTTGCACCATTCCAACAATAGTTGCATTGGCATCAATTAATAAGGCTCTTGAGCTTGTTGTTCCCTGATCTAGGGATATCATATATTGCTCTTTCATAAGGTTAAATTAATAGCAGTAAACCGCATTGCCCTTTTTGGATTTTTTTGGCTCAGAAAACCACCAACTTCTTCAAATATAACCGTTTAAGAAGGTATTACAAAGAAAGTATTTTACGATATCGTTATAGTTATGCTAACTTCGTTCCCCAGCGCATCAACCGTAGTAATTTTGTGCTTCCCTGGAGGAATTATCACCCCTATTTCATGAAAATTTCTGGTTTGTTTTAGAAAGGTATCATCCAGATACCAAAAAACCTGCGTTTCTGGTTTTCCATGCGCCAATTTTAAAACCAACTCATTGGTCTCTCCTTCAAAATTTTTGGTCAAGGTTATGGTACTTCCATTTTTAGGATAAATAAATTCCATTTGTGGAACTAAATCGTGCTTACAATCACTTCTATAGGGAGGAAGCGATGTATAGGTTGGATGACTACGCTTATAGTAAAATTCCATTAATGGCGGGAGTACAAACCACGATACGGCCTCCGTTTCCGAAAGCTCAGCGCATGATGAGTTTACACGTAAGCCTCGATTACTATCTATATGCACCGGCTGGTGGTAGTTGCATACCTTTACTGCATTTGCTTTATTGGGAATAGCAATGGTTTTTTGCGGACAAAATGTGGTAGGCAGATATCCGCTCTGTGTACAAACTGCTACCTCCGCAAATGCATCATAGGGTTTTTCAAACCATTTAGACTTGGGTAGCACATCAAATACATCAAATAATATAGGAGCAGCGCTAGACAAGCCTGTAACATTAGGTCTTCCTTCTCCATCAGCATTTCCTACCCACACCCCAACTACGTGATCTTTAGTAACACCAATAGCCCATGCATCTCTATTTCCAAAACTTGTTCCCGTTTTCCAAGCAATCTCTTTAGAAGAATCGTAAAACTCCCAGGACTCACTTCCTTCTGGTCTATTTACTTCCTTCATGGCTTCAAAAGTGAGGTAAATACTCCCTGCGTCGAAAAGGGTTTTCTCTCTACTTAATATTCCCAGATTAAGGGGGTATTCTTTGTTTAAAATCGGTTCTGAAAATTCGTTGGGGTAGTACTCGCTAGAACTAGCACCAAAATGATTTACCGTAGCGGATAGCGCCGCATAGGTTTTACATAAATCCCATAGGTTGGTTTCTGCCCCACCTAGAATTAAGGTTAAGCCATAATGATCTGCAGTTTTATTTATTCCTTTTAGGTTAAATCCCTTTAACTGATCTCTAAATTTTTCTAAACCATAAGATTGCAGTAATCTAACCGCTGGAATATTTAAGGATCTTGCCAATGCTTTTTTTGCAGTAACCGCCCCACTGTAGTCTTCATTAAAATTCTCTGGCGTATATCCTGCAATTTGAGTAGGTATATCTGGAACTAACATTTCTGGCAACAACTCTCCTGCATCTAACATGGCCGCATACAAAAAGGGTTTAATGATGCTCCCAGTACTCCTATTTGCCTGTATCATATCTACATCTTTCTGATGTTCTTTAGTTGTTGGAGTGTTCCCTACATACCCCAATACGGCTCTAGTTTTTACATCCAATACTAATACTGCTGCATTGTGAACTTGGTTTTGTTTTAGCATATCATGATGCTTTGCTACAATACTGTTTAGATTATTTTGCACATTTTCATCTACGGTTGTATTTAAACGCTGTCCTTTTTGTTTGTTATACGAATACGTAACCAAGTGGGGTGCTATTTGCGGTAAGGGATACGGTTTTTGAGGTAGTTTTTCTAATAACGCCAGACGGTAGGTAGTACTATCTATGAGTCCTTCCTCTGATAATTTTTTCAATAATCGATCTCTCTTTTGCTGAAGTGTTACTTGATTTCGTCCTGGGTATATTAAACCAGGAGCATTAGGCAATACAGCTAGTGTAGCCGCTTCTGCCCAAGAGAGTTGTTGCGGCTGTAACCCAAAATAACGCCATGCAGCTACTTCTAGACCAACAACATTACCTCCATAAGGAGCGTGACTAGCATATAAACTTAAAATATCTTCTTTGGAATGCCGAAGTTCTAGACGTGTAGCTAAAATAAGTTCTATCAGCTTTTCACCATAAGAACGTTCTTTTTGCCCTCTAGATAAACGTATTAGTTGTTGGGTAATAGTGCTTCCTCCTCTAACCGTTTTTCCGGCGGTTAAATTAGATCGGAGCGCCTTTCCCATGGCTACAGGATTAAATCCAGGATGCTTATAAAAATAGGCATCTTCAAATTGTAATAAACAGGTTTTAAATTTATACGGAACGCTATCTGCAACAGGAAAACGCCATTGACCGTCGTCAGCAATTTTTGCGCCAAGAAGTTGACCATTTCTACCCTCAACTACTGTTGCCGTGGGTGTATTAAAAAGTGGGTCTGGAAGACAAAAGTAATACGCAATTAATAGCGCTAGAAAAACAAGAAGTTTTTTGGGATGATTTTTAAGATACTGTAAAATTACTTTCATGTTGTATGTGCTTCCATCTCAAAATCGGGTAAGCTGCTCCTTTTCTAACGGAAGAAGAAACCTATTTATTTCGTAAAATCGTATTCCCTTTCTACAAGACAAATTCTTGTTTTGTACCAAGAATACCAATCGGAACGACCCTTTTCCTGGGCAAACAAATGATCTGCATGAGCTTTCCATTTAGCAATAGCTGCTAAACTTTTCCAATAGCTAACCGTTATACCTATTTCTTCTCTAGCACTTTCTACTCCTAAAAATCCAGGTTGTTCTTTGGCCAATTCTTCCATCTGCAGTGCCATTTTTAGGTATCCTTCATCATTAGTTGTTCTAATAGACGTAATAATAACAGCGTAATATGGTGCAGTGTTCATAATGCATTTAGATGTTATCAATTTTGTATACTATGCTAACTGATGTACTTCTTTTCTAAGAAATAATTCACCAAAGCCTCTTTCATTAAAACCGTTTGTTCTCCTGCTTTTAAGGTTGGCAGGTTCTCTTTTATCGTGTAATGCGGCCAACCATCATCATCAAAAAAATTAAATTCATAAAATCCGTAGGGTTCCAATAAACGACATATTCCAATATGCATAAGATTTACTTTTTCGTCTTTTTTGTACTTCTTATGAAACTGCCCCAATTCTTGTACGCCTACCAAATAGATCATAGCATCCAATTCTAAGGGATCGCCATCCGCAAACTGCGCAGATAACTGCTGGGTTAAGGTATTCCATCGTTCCTTAAGTTGTTCGTCTCTTGCCATGCGTTATTGTAAAAGACAAAGGTACAAATCAAAGTTCTATCTTTGTGTAAATAGGCGTTTATGGGTTTTTTAGATATTGTTTTAGGAATATTGTTAGCATGGGGGCTTTATAAAGGAATAAAAAATGGGCTTTTTCTTGAACTTGCTTCCTTAGGAGCGTTAATTATTGGCTTGTTTGGGGCCATTCGTTTTTCCTATATCATAGGTGGTTATCTTTCCAAACATATTAGTTGGGATGAACGCTACCTTAAACTTACCGCCTTCGTAATTACTTTTAGTATTATTGTGTTAGTGGTGCATTTGGCGGGTAAGCTTTTAACTAAAATTGCAAACTTTGCCATGTTAGGTCTTCTTAACAAAATTGCTGGAGGCCTTTTTGGCGCTTTAAAAGTTGCTGTAATTTTAGGGGCTTTACTTGTTTTCTTTGATCGGATTAACAACTCACTACCTATGATTAAAAAGGAAACCATAGCGCAGTCTATATTATATGACCCGGTTAAGCAAGTAGGGGAGTTTGTATTTAGTTATGTACTGCAAAAAGAACAAAAGGAGGTTGCTGAAGAAGCCTAACTGTTTGCAACTATTGTTTTATATAACGTTCTTTGTAGGAAGCATTTTCTTCATGGATAATTAGAGTAAGTTGTTCTCCTTCTATTTCGTAATCTACCCTAAAAACATCTTTGTATTCATCAGTACTGTAATCTAACTCTATCATTTTATCCGAAACAAATTTCCAAATACCCGTTCCTACTACACTTAACTCACAAGATTTTCCAGCTTTTTTATCCCCGTAGTAGGTAAAATTGACTGTATTGTCTGGATTAAAAACCAAGGTTTCTAATTTTTCACATTCATCTAAAACTATTGGAGTTCCATTTTCAGAAAAAGATTGTAAAAGCCAGGTTCCTGTTAACTTTAGTGCAGTTGGTTCTGGTTTATTATCTTTTCGTTCTTCCTCATTACAAGCAAGAAACAAGGTGCTACCGCAAAGTAAAATTGCCAAGGTTAAGTTTTTCATTACAATAGAATTGGGACTGTTATAACGTTTGCGCGCACCTGACTATTGTTCTCTATATGTGCGGTTCAACGAAAAGTGTAGCCACATCATATACTAGGAGCTGTTTTTTTGTAAAACACAGATTATCAGTGTATTTAATCGAATTTAATAGGAAATGCCTTTCTCTTGCATTTATTTCAATATCCCAAATCAATTTTTGAAATGAAATTAACCAGTATTAAGAACACGCTTTTCTATAAAGAAGTGTTATTTGAACTTAACTATCCCTTTGGAAACTATTTTATATTTAATGGCTTTATAATTGCCGAAATTAACGAAGATGTCGTCTATAGTTGGGACAAACATGGTAAACTGGTTGCCGAACACATTTACCGTCTTCTAGAAGGTGATACCGCACATACATTCTACCTCACCAACCGGATAAACCGGTATTCGGTGAAGCCTACTGATTGGTTAAAGTTTTTCAGATTTGGGTATAACATAGCAGGGTATGGCGTAATTTCTTATACTGAAAAAGGCTTTGCTAATGCGCTGCTAGAAAAACTGTTTATTAAAAAGCCCATGAAAAGGTTTAAAAGTCTGGAGACTGCAATAGATTGGGTTAAGACTTTTGATAGTGTCAAAACCAATGCTTCTTAGTCCATAATGACTTAGACCCCCTCAACTTCTTTAAAAGAAAGATCTCCTATCAAGTGTGCAGCAACCTATAGTGCCTTTTACATTTCTATACCAATTATTGCACTACTTCTACCCATTTTCCTTTTGTTCTTGCGCTATAATCATTGTCGTACATGGCCTCTACTTGTATACCTGGTAAATAATAACGCCCAAGATACGAGGCATTGAGCAATACCCTAAAAGTTCTAGATTCATTGCGCTTCAGATCAAAGTAAAAATTGGCGCGGTCATCTCTTAAATCCGTATGGGTAGCATTATTTGCAGCAAAATCTCCAAAATCTGTAAAACGCGTATTTACAATTTCCCATCCACTAGGGAAAATCTCCATTAACGCCATATCTTTAATGTTATTTGCTGTGGTATTAGTAACGGTTACCTCTGCTACAAAATCGGTTCCTTGATTAAGGCT